>DSBB01000394.1 GCA_011046175.1 Candidatus Hydrogenedentota bacterium
CCGCTTTCGCGGGAATGACGGAAAGGAAACGGGAATGACGGACACACGCTGTTGTTAGGGCGTATTGCGCGACCTGCTAGAACGCGCCACGCCAAAACATTTCCCCACTTCCGCCCACGCTGTTGTTAGGGCGTATTGCGCGACCTGCTAGATAGTTACAATATTTGAAAGAAATGGAGTTTGATTGAAACCAACAGGAAAGGAATGAAAGATGAGTGACGGTATTCGCGTGACGGTTTGGAACGAAGGTATACACGAGAAACAACTCAAGCGATGTCAGGAGACCTATCCCAACGGCATGGGAAAAGCAATAGGCGAATATCTTGAAAAACAGCCTGGCATCGGGAGCGTTCATTATTCAGAGCTGGACAGTCCGGAGCAGGGGCTTGCTGATGATGTCCTGAATGGCACTGATGTGATGACATGGTGGGGACATACGGCCCATGACAAGGTTACAGACGAGAACGCGGCGCGGGTGCAAAAACGCGTGCTCGAGGGGATGGGATTGATTGTGCTGCATTCCGGCCACATGTCCAAGCCGTTTAGACGATTGATGGGAACGGGGTGTTTTCTGAAATGGCGCGAGCATGGCGACAACGGAGAAAAGGAACGTCTTTGGGTGGCGGACCCCTCGCATCCCATCATGAACGGCATCCCCGAATATATTGAACTGCCCAACACGGAAATGTATGGCGAGCCTTTCGGTATTCCCCAACCGGACCAACTGGTGTTCATTAGTTGGTTTCAGGGCGGCGAGGTGTTTCGGAGCGGTTGTTGCTGGCATCGTGAAGCCGGTAAAGTGTTTTATTTTCGCCCCGGCCACGAGACATTTCCCATCTATTACAATGAACACGTACGCAGGGTTATTTACAACGCCGTTCTGTGGGCGGCGCCCACGCGGTTGGCCGGCGGTTTCACGCAAGGCAATGTGCAACCCCTTGAAAAGATGGAATAAGCGGACATCGGGTTGTAGGGAAAAACAAGGTTAAAAGGAGATTGGATATGCTGTTGCGAATGGTGGTGGCGCTAATATTGGTTGCCGGCTTTGGCGGCGCTTCTGCACAGGCGTTGACAATGGAAAAAAAAGCGGCGCTTTTTCAACACGACATGGAGGCGCGTTTCCTATTGGACGGGCAGGCGTTGTGCAAACTGAAACTCCCCACGCCGTCCCGCGATTTTGTGGCATACAACATGCCCGACAACGCCTATATGACGGGCATCTATGTTGGAACTTTGTCCATGAAATATGCCGTAACAGGCGCGCTGGAAGACCTTGCCGCGGCTCGGAAATCGCTGGAGGCGCTTCATTTGCTATGCAATGTCAGCGGCGCGCCGGGAGTGCTTGCGCGCGCCGCATGGCCTGTGGATTTGCCCATGGAAGACGACGGCGTCTGGCGCCCTTCTGTTTGCAGCAACTACAAGTGGCGCGGCGATGTGAGCACGGACCAGGTGGACGGCGTCATGTTTGGGTTTGCCCTCGCCCATGATTTGATTGCGGACGCCGCGGCAAAAGAGAAAATTGCGCGCGATGTAAAGGCCATTGTTGAGCATGTCATCGCCCATGACATGCGCATTGTGGATGTGGACGGCAAGCCCACACAATGGGGGCGCTACCATCCAAAGTATGTGTCCGCGTGGGAACGGATGAACAGCCTGCTCTGGTTGCAGCTTCTTAAAGTCGCGGCTCATGTTACGGGCGACGAGAAATATGAGGCGTTATATCGTGAATGGGCAATTGACAAGAGGTACGCCGAGCTTGCCGTGGAAGCGCGGCGCGATTTGAACCCCCTTGTTAAAGGCGCTGTGAACCATAGTGATGATGTGTTGCTTCACCTGGCGTATGTGCCTTTGCTGATGTACGAAAAGGATATGGAAATACGCCGTCTTCTCGCGCAAAGCATCGAGCGCAGTTGGAATGGCGCCCGCTATCCAGGCGTGAAACCTGAGGCGAACCCCTTTTACGCGTATGTCATGGCGTATTTCATGAAGGACGCGTCGGGAGTGGAAGATGCCACCAATACATTGCGTTGCTTCCCATTGGACATGAAGTGGAACAGAGACACCATTGCCAATTATGAAAAAGCGTTTCATTTCACTTTCGACGCGACCCCGAAAAGCCGAGAGCCCGAGCCTGGAAAACCCGTGCCCATTGACCGGCGCGTAAAGGATTGGTCGGCGTGGGTGCAAAATCCCTACCACAGCGCCGGTACGCGAGAGAAAGACAGTCCCTTGGAATTTAACGGCCATGATTATCTGCTTGGGTATTGGATGGGACGCTATTACCGGCTCATTCAAGCCGCCGAGTAACGGTTGCGCCAGGATATGCATAATGAAACTATACAAATGGTGGATGGAATATTGGAACCGGCAGGTGCGGAAATTCAGTATCACTGACCTGAAAATCGCTGAAGGCGCCGCCATGGCGTTTACGCTGATTATCGTACATTTGTTTCCGCAGATACTTGCCGTAAGCGTCTGGTGGTTTGTGGCGGCTCTCGTTGTTTGTCAGATCAGATTATGGTATGTGGTTCTGTTAAAGTGAATCAGGAATAAACACTGCCGGAACAAAACAGGAACTTGGGATATGGCACGTGACAACACTGTGATTTTACCGTGGATATTTTGCCTTTGTTGTTCTATGCAAGCCCTTTGGGCGCAACAGACGCCCCTGTATGAAATGCGGGATGACGTGCAGTCGCGCTGGATAAGCTTCGAGAATCCGACCGGCGAAAAGGGCGCCGGAGGCAAGGCTAATCAAGGCGCAAAGGGCGCCGCCTTCAAAAAGATACCGGCAGGCGAAGAACTCGTGCTGATGGATGTGGCGGGTGCGGGCGTCATAAACCGGATGTGGTTCACCATGTCCAACCGCAGCCCCCGAATGCTTCGCTCCATCGTGTTGCGCATGTATTGGGATGATGCGGAAACGCCGGCGGTGGAAACGCCTTTCGGCGATTTCTTCGGGGCGATACTCGGCGAAATGAAGCCCTTCGAGAGCGAATTGTTCAGCAGCCCTGAAGGGCGTTCCTTCAACGCCTTTGTGCCCATGCCGTTCCGCACACGCGCGCGGATTACGTTTACCAATGATTCAGAAGAGGACCTGAGCGCTCTGTTTTACGATATCAATTATTCCATTTATGAAACAGGGCTTGGAGAACCTCTTTATTTTCACGCGACATGGCGGCGCGAACGCTGGACGGAACTGGGAAAAGATTTCACGATTTTGCCGAAGATCATGGGAAAAGGACGCTTTTTAGGCGCTCATGTAGGCGTTATCGGACATCCCGACAATTTGGGCTGGTGGGGCGAAGGCGAAGTGAAAATCTTCCTCGACGGTGATGAAGCGTTCCCCACCCTGGTGGGAACAGGCACGGAAGATTACGTGGGCACGGCGTATTTTCAAGGGGAATTTTCAAATCGCCATCAAGGGTCCCTGTTGATTGATAATGTGAACATGTTTTGGAGCTTTTACCGGCATCACGTGCCCGATCCCGTCTTTTTCCATCAAGACATTCGTGTCACTATTCAACAGATGGGGGGGGCCATGCAGGAATTTGTCAAAGAAATGCTCGAGAAGGAGGTGGAAATAATCCCTGTTTCCGTCGCCACCCAGGACGCATTTGTCAGTCTGCTTGACAGCGCGCCCCCAAAGAAACTTGACGATGACGATGTGCCCTATGGCTGGACAAATTATTACCGACGCGATGACGTAAGCGCCGTGGCGTTGTTCTACTTGGATAAACCCGAAAATGGGCTGCCGCGAATAGCGCCCCGTGAACAACGCATTGCGGCCGTTGGAGAACGCAATTGCTCGGAAAAATAAAACGCAATCGCAGAAGAAAAAAGAGGAACTATGTGTTGGCTCGTGTTTTTCCTGTATTCCACAATGCAAACGCATCATACCCGAAGATGTACATATTTCGGGCGCGAGCACTTTGTGATTCCAAGCGCCGTTTCTTCCGCTTGACACTTACTTATCATGGATGTCCTTGTATTGCCCGTATAATCCTCTCATCAAGGAACTGGTATTCATTGTGCATCCCTCCCTCTATGCAGATTCAACGACATCATAACCTGACTGAATTGCCAGTTTATTCGCTGGGAGTTGTATCAACAATGTATTTGCGCACATTCGGCATGATGGTTTCCATGCTCTCAAGATAGAGCCGCAGAACACTAAGTTCCGGATTTTCGGAGCGCTGCAATTTTTCAAGAGTCTTTTTGAATCGTTCTGTTTCACCTTGCGCCCGTTTAATAACGGCGTTTTTACCGGTTAATGCCTCTTGGGTCATGCGTATTGCCTCGCCGCGTGCTTCCGGGATTGCTTGGCTGTATTGTCCATTTGCCTCGCTGATTAGGCGGTCTTTATCCTCAAGGGCGCTGGCGACATCTTTGAAGGCATCTGCAACCTTTGCCGGAGGTGTTACTTTTGACAGACTGACGGCAATAATGGTGACGCCTGCCTCGATGTTCGCAAGCATTTGCTGTGCGGCTTCTTTTACCTGTGCGAGCATCATCTGTCTGCCAGATGTCAAAATATCATCAACCTGTGAACGCGTCATTTCCTCGATAAGCGCTGTTTCAGCAGCAATGACAACAAGGCGGTCTGCATTTACGGCCCTCAAGAGATAACGTTCCGGCTCTTTTATCTGATATTGGACATTCATTTCCATCTCGATGATATTTTCATCACCTGCCAGAAATTCAGGCCCCATGTTAGAACCCGTATAGGAGGCGGGTTGTACGCCCTGTGGGTAGGGCCCTTTCCGATGAGAACTGACTTTCGAACTCAGCAAGCGTTCTTGGGTAATTTTCCATAACCCAATATACTACATCTTGTATCAACCTGACTCAAGTATATACCCCCTTTAATATTA
>DSBB01000186.1 GCA_011046175.1 Candidatus Hydrogenedentota bacterium
CACATATTCATTTGCGCCGGCGGCATTGCTTGTGAGCGTTTTCAGGAAACTGCGCCCGGTCATTGTTTCAGGAGGAGTTACGTCGGCGGCTTCCAAAAAAGTGGGCGCAAAATCCACAAAACTGATGAGGTCGTCCAATACGCGTCCAGCCTCGGTGTGTTCGCCCCACCGGACCGCCAGCGGCACACGCACTCCATACTCGTACAGGTTCGCCTTGGCACGGGGAAACGCCATGCCGTTGTCGCCGGTCACGACGATGATGGTGTTGTCGAGTTCTCCGGCATCCTCCAATTGCTCGAGTATTTTGCCGAGTTGTTCATCGAACCATTCGATCTCGAGGAAGTGGTCGAGTATGTCGCCCCGCACATCCGGATGATCAGGGAGAAAAGGCGGCGCAGTTTCTCGTCGAGTCCACGAATCGGTGAAAAATTTTCCATGCCGTTTTTGCCTACATGAACATCATGGGCTATACTATCCGAGCCTTTTACACGATGAGGTGCGGAAGGCGCCTTCGCCATCCGCTTCTTACGGGAACGGATTTAGACCTTGAGGCGTTCGGCTGAGGGCGCAACGCTCATGCGTCGCCTCTCTGGCGCAGAGGAACGTTGTTTCAGTGGACACATCACCAAAGGACTTCTATTATGCTCCATAATCATTATCCGGTATCTGTTGGTCTCGTATTATTCGGGGTGTTTTATGGATTGGTGCCGCATTCTTCCGGTGAAGAAAACTTTCCGCTGCTTTTATCTCCGGCAGCGCTAGCAGCACAACATGATGCGGTCTGTCTGGTGGATGTCCGCTCAGCCGAGGCTTTTTTGGAAAAACGCATTCCCGGATCGGTGTGGCTGTCGAGTCGTGAATTCAGCGAAACGCGCAATGGTATCCCCGGCATGTTGCCGGCGCCGGAGGTTTTGTCGGCGTTGTTGTCGGAGCGCGGTATCGGCCAAGATGAACCTGTGGTGCTGTACGGCGAAAACGACAGCGCAGGGGATTTGAGCGCTGTGGCCCGGGTCTTCTGGGCGCTGGACAGCCTTGGATACCCTCAAGTTGCCATACTTGACGGCGGCCTGTCTCGCTGGGAAGCGGAAAACAGGGAATTGACCACTGAACCGCCGTCATCGCCGCGCCCGCATGTGACTGTTGCCTTAAATCCGGAAATGTGGCGAAAAGTCGCCGACAAAACCAGAGTGGCGCAGGCGCTGAAAAACCAGAATGTCGTTTTGGTGGATGCGCGTCCTGCAAACCAGTACAGCGGCGCCACGCCAATCCTGAATATGACGCGAAAAGGGCACATTCCCGGGGCGCGCAACATTCCCTATACCACCGTGCTGACCGCGCCGCACGCGGTATTCAAGCCGTTGCCCGAGATCGAAGGGGTTCTCTATACGGACGGCGTCACCAGAGAAACAGAAGTCATCACCTACTGCAACACGGGGATGTTTTCATCAACCGTGTATTTGGCGTATCGGCTTTTGGGGCATGAATCGGTTGCCATGTATGATGGCGGCATGTTCGAGTGGGATTCCGATGGCAGCCTGCCGGTCAGCATTGCCCCGACCGAATCAAATTAAGGGCGCTTCCGGCGCGATACCAGCGTATCTGGGTTTCATTGTAGCTGTGGTTCGCTCGGAAAGTTTCTGTTGATCCGTCGCTGTGGCGCAGCACGACGGTAAGCGGCGATTCCGGCGCAAAATTATCCAACCCGAGGATGTCAATTACGTCGTCTTCCCGTATTTTGTCGTAATCCTGCGGATCGTCAAAGGTCAACGCCAGCACGCCCTGTTTCTTCAGATTTGTTTCGTGTATTCGCGCGAAACTGCGCACCAGAACGGCGCGCACGCCGAGGTGGCGGGGCTCCATGGCGGCGTGTTCACGCGAGGAGCCTTCGCCATAATTTTCGTCGCCCACCACGATTGAACCTATGTCCTTTTCCTTATAAGCCCGCGCTGTTGCGGGCACTTCCGCGTATTCACCGGTCAGGTGATTCTTGACCTTGTTTGCCTCACCGGTAAAGGCGTTAATGGCGCCGATGAAACAGTTGTTGGATATGTTGTCCAGATGACCACGAAAGCGCAGCCAGGGTCCCGCCATGCTGATGTGATCGGTGGTACATTTCCCCTTTGCTTTCAAGAGCAGGCGTAATCCCTTCAAATCGCCGTGATTCGGTGAAAACGGCTCGAGTAACTGCAGGCGGTCGGAGTGAGGCCGTACGATAACTTCAACCGCGGTCCCGTCTTCTGCCGGCGCCACATAACCGGGCGCGTCGCAGGCAAAGCCCTTGGGCGGCAGTTCACTGCCCGACGGCGCATCCAGCGCCACCTGTTCCCCCTTGTCGTTTATCAAAGTGTCGGTCGCGGGATTGAACGTCAGATCGCCCGCGATTGCCAACGCTGTCACCAGTTCCGGCGATGCCACAAACGCATGCGTTTTCGGGTTGCCGTCGTTGCGTTTGGCGAAATTACGGTTGAACGAAGTGACAATGGTGTTGGGCGTGTCCTCGGCGCCCGATCTGTGCCGCGCCCATTGCCCGATGCAAGGGCCGCAGGCGTTGGCCAACACCACGCCGCCGATGTCACGAAACAACTGCAGAATGCCGTCCCGGTCAAGGGTGTAACGAATCATCTCCGAACCGGGGGTTACTACGAACGCCGCTTTCGCGTGGAGTCCTTTTTCACCTGCCTGCCTGGCGACGCTTGCCGCACGGGCCATGTCTTCGTAGGAGGAGTTTGTGCACGATCCAATCAAACCCACCTCCACGGCGCGCGGCCAGCCGCATTCCGCGGCCGCCTGTTTCATCGCTGAAACCGGCGTCGCCAAGTCCGGCGTAAAGGGGCCGTTCAGATGCGGCTCGAGCGTATTCAAATCTATTTCAATTACCTGGTCATAATACGTCGCCGGATCGGCCAATACCTCCGGGTCGGGGCGTAGATGATCCGCAACCGCCCGCGCAATGTCGGCCACTTCCGTACGACCGGTGGCGGCGAGATATTCCGCCATCTTTTCGTCAAAGGCAAAGACAGAAGCAGTTGCCCCGATTTCCGCGCCCATATTGCAGATGGTGCCCTTGCCGGTGCAGGAGATGTTTTGTGCGCCTTCGCCAAAGTATTCGACTATGGCGCCCGTGCCCCCTTTCACAGTCAGGATGCCCGCCACCTTGAGAATGACGTCTTTTGGCGCCGCCCAGCCGTTTAATGAACCCTTCAAATGGATGCCTGTCAGCCGGGGGTACTTTAATTCCCACGGCATGCCCGCCATGACATCCACCGCGTCGGCGCCGCCCACGCCAATCGCCAGCATCCCCAGGCCGCCTGCGTTCGGCGTGTGCGAATCCGTGCCTATCATCATGCCGCCGGGAAAGGCGTAATTTTCCAGCACCACCTGATGGATGATGCCTGCGCCGGGTTTCCAGAAACCGATACCGTACTTGTTGGACGCTGAAGCCAGGAAATCGTACACCTCCTTATTGGCGACAAGCGCTTCGCGCAGATCTTCCGCGGCTCCCGTTCTTGCCTGAATCAGATGATCGCAGTGGACGGTTGTCGGCACGGTTGCCTGTGGTTTTCCCGCTTGTATGAATTGCAGTAAGGCCATCTGCGCCGTGGCGTCCTGCATGGCGACGCGGTCGGGTCTGAAATCCACATAGTCCGCGCCACGTCGCCAAGGCTGAACCGGCAGTTCGTTCCACGCATGGGCATTGAGAATTTTTTCCGCCAGTGTCAACGGGTGTCCCGCCAGTTTGCGGGCGCGCGCCACCTTTCCCGGAAGATCGGCGTAAAAACGGGTTATCATTTCAAGGTCAAAAAGCATGGCATAATTCCTTTCAATGGCTGAAGCGCCGATATAGCAAAACACACGCAACTGACAGGATCAGAAGCTCGGCGCGTCTGGTCAAAAACGGTTTCATTGTGAACGTAAGAGCAAGGCCTGCCAGGCAACTTCAAACAAACCAAGGCCGTTTTGGGTATTTGCCCCCCATCTTTTTTATGCAATCGCTTGCACGTCGTCCATGCGAGGCGGCTTCCAAATTATATATTCCCTGTGGCGCAAACACAATCTGCCGCAGGCAATTATCGGGATGTGATGCTGACGGCGGGATAGGGGTCGGTTTTTTCTTCAACCAATTCTACGTGAAATAATTTCGGCCAGCGTTTTCCCGTCACGAAGAGGCGTTGGTTATCGGTGTCGTAGGCGATGCCGTTTAATACGTCTGCCTCCTTTTTTTCTTCAGCGGAAAGCAATCCCGACATGTCCGCCCAACCGATCACGTAACCGCTGTCGGGATTGATAATGGCGATACGGTCCTCCTTCCAGATGTTTGCGTATATGCAGCCGTCAATATATTCGAGCTCATTAAGGCGAGTGACCGGCTGATCGCCGAAACGGACATAAATCTGGCCGGTTGTGTCCAGGGACTTCATGTCCAAGAACCGCAACCGCGCCGATCCGTCGCTCATAATGAAACGCCTGCCGTCGTGCGTTAGACCCCAACCTTCGCCCAGATAGTTGAAATCGCCTGTGCGCTCGAATGTTTCCAAGTCGTATATAAATCCCACTTGCGATTTCCATGTGAGCTGTATCAGCCGGTTTTCGTAGACCGTGACGCCTTCTCCAAAGTATGCGCGGGGCAGTTTTTTAATCTGCATTACTTCACCCGTAGCCGGTTCGACTTTGCGTATGGAAGATTCCCCGTATAAGCCTGTGCCTTCGTATAAAACGCCGTTGGAAAAGGCAAGTCCCTGCGTGAAGGCGTTCCGGTCATGGGGGAATGATTCGGCAACCCGATAAGTGTAGTAGGTGACTGTATCGGGAGGCGGCTGGTCGGCAGGGGGGAGTTGTGGCATGCATGAAATAC
>DSBB01000022.1 GCA_011046175.1 Candidatus Hydrogenedentota bacterium
AGATGAATATACTGACGCCGGCGCAACAGCGTCGGACGCCTGTGACGGCGATTTGACTGCCGCCATAGAGACAGGCGGCGATACGGTTGACACGGCAGTGCCGGGCGCGTACACAATCACCTACAACGTGAATGACGGCGCCCTGAATCCGGCGGAAGCAGTGACAAGAACCGTGACAGTTCTGGATAACTGTGCCGAAGGCGAGGGTGAAGGTGAAGGCGAAGGCGAAGGCGAAGACGAAGGCGAATGGGAATGGGAAGGCGAAGGCGAACCCGAAGGCGAAGGCGAACCCGAAGGCGAACAACCCGAGGGTGAAGGCGAACAACCCGAAGGCGAAGGCGAACCCGAAGGCGAACCCGAAGGCGAATGGGGTTGCGCCGGATGCGCAGGCTGCAACACCGGCAAACTGAATGCCGAAAGCCTGCCCAAATTGCTCAGTGACTGGCTGCTTATCGGCCTGATGCTAATGGCCATGATGGGATGGAGTTCAATGAACCATAAAAAATAGACCCCGACTTCCCCTTGCATCCACAGCGTACACGAAGGCGTCGCCACCACCTTCGCGTACCGCGCCTGCAACATCGGCAAAAACCTCAAACACGGCGCCTACTGCGACCCGGTCGTATGTACCGTACCGTGAGTGTGTAAGAAGAACGGAACGAGCCAAAGATTTTTCGGAAGTTTGCGGCCACGACGTTTGCGATATTGCTTGTTCATTTTCTGTATGATACACTTACTGTCAGTCATGTTGGGGCTCCTTATGTTGATTGGTTACGGTTTGTTTGGCGAGCCCGGCGATACGATAAAGGAAACTCTCCTGAACGAGATAGAGACATAAGCGCTTCACCACAATGAAAATACGTCATCGCCGGAAGCCATGTTCGCAAACGGGTACGGTGACTGCAGTGATTGACGGCTTATAACTGTTCGCCAGTGAACCATAATATGTTTTACATCAAGGAGCCGCTTCTTTCAAGAAGAACCCCGAACCGCGGGGTGGCCTCCTCGCACTGACGACGCTTGTGATCTTTTTGTTGTTGATTATAAAAGACGACTGACGAGGCATTAATAAGGACTTGTGTTTATGGAATCGAACGCGATTTTGCTGCACATGCTGCGGCAGCTGCTCAAGGAGATGGAGATAGTCTCCTCCCAGGGGGCGGGGTATTACACCTGCGTGCCTTTTGCGCGCCGCTACAACAAATTGCTTGAACAAGCGCGGACGATGCATGATGAGAACAGCGGCCTCTTGCAGACTTTTCAGGAACTGGAGGAACAAGACCCGAAAGACCCCAGCGACAAAAGCAATGTGCTGCTGGGCATTCGCGTCGAGGTTTCCCAGTTGATCGCCTATCTCGAATGTCTGGGCACGGGGGACGGCAAATGATCCTTTGGGTGCTTTTATTTTTCATTGCGGGCATATTGCTTGTGTTTGCTGAATTCTTCCTGCCGGGGCTTGTTTTGGGCGCCATCGGCGGCGTTCTTATTGTAATCAGCGCCGTGTTGGGCGTTTATCATTACCCGGATTACACCCTGTTTATCATTCTCGGCGAATTGATCGGGACATGCGTTGGGATTGTGTTGGGATTCTGGGTGTTGTCGCGCACCCGCGCAGGCAACCTGATTATGCTGCGCGACGCGCAGCATGCCGATGCGGGCTACGTTAGCGCCGAGTCCGACCTGGCTCTGATGGGTTGCGAGGGGACGGTCTTGACTGCGCTGCGCCCGGCAGGTACCATAATGGTGGGGGATAAACGGGTTGACGCCGTCAGCGACGGCACTTTTATTGAGGAGCAGAAGCGTGTGCGCGTTGTGCAGGTGCATGGCAGCCGCGTTGTGGTCGAAGAGATTGAGAACGGTTAAACACGAAAGAAAAAGGAAAGGAATCGGGACATGGAAATGATAATGGGTTTCATAGCGTTTGGCATACTGGTGGTTGTCCTGATCGCCGGTGTTGTATTTATTTCCTATGTGCGGCTTTGGCTGCGGGCCTGGCTGTCTCAGGCGAGCGTGGGATGGCTGCAACTGGTCGGCATGAGCCTGCGCAAGGTGAATCCCGCCGTGATTGTGGATTCGCGCATCATGGCGGTGAAGGCCGGGCTGAACATCAGCACCAACGAACTCGAGACCCACTACCTTGCCGGCGGCAACGTGGTGCGGGTGGTGCAGGCGCTCATTGCGGCGAACAAGGCGAACATAGACCTGTCTTTCCAGCAGGCCACCGCCATTGACCTTGCGGGACGCGACGTGCTCGAGGCCGTGCAAACCTCGGTGCGTCCGAAGGTGATTGACTGCCCCGATCCCAGCAAGGGCGCGGCCACCGTGGCCGCCGTCGCCATGGACGGCATCCAGCTGAAGGCGAAGGCGCGCGTTACCGTGCGCACGAACATCAAGCGGCTTGTCGGCGGCGCCACTGAGGAGACCATTGTCGCGCGCGTGGGCGAGGGTATTGTAACCACCATCGGTTCGAGTCAGTCCCACAAGAAGGTGCTCGAGAACCCCGACATGATTTCCAAGACCGTCCTGCAGCGGGGGCTGGACGCGGGCACGGCCTTCGAAATCCTGTCCATTGACATCGCGGACGTGGACGTGGGCGAGAACATCGGCGCTGATCTGCAGATTAAGCAGGCGGAAGCGGACAAGCAGATTGCCCAGGCGCGCGCGGAAGAACGCCGCGCCATGGCGCGCGCCCGCGAAACCGAAATGCTTGCGCAGGTGCAGGAAATGCGCGCGCGCGTGGTGCAGGCCGAAGCCGAAGTGCCCCTCGCCATTGCCGAGTCGTTCCGCAGCGGCAATCTCGGCATCATGGACTACTACCGCATGAAGAACATCAGCGCCGATACCAATATGCGCGAGTCCATATCGAAGGTTGACTCGTCCAAAAAGTCCGATGAATAAGACGAGACGCCGGGCGTAACCACACTAGGAGCGCTGTTATGGAAAATTTACTGGGCTTCATTGTTTTCCTAGCCATTGTAATTATCAGCATCATCAACAAGGTGGTGACGGAATCCAAGGCGGCGAAGAAGGAACAGGAGCAGCGCGATCGGCCCATTTCTGTTGATGAAATTCCGGAAGCGACGCGGCGGATGCTCTATGGCGACGGAGCGGATATTATGGTGGCAAAGCCGCGCCGGGACTCGTCTGAGCGACGCGCTGCGCCAACCCGGCCCCATCCGGTGACAGCGCGGGAGGTTAAGGTCGAACAGGGGCAGCCACAACAGCCGCCGCGGCCGTTTGTGCAACCACAACCCACGACCCGGCCTGAACCGCAGCCGAAACCTTTCGTCCAAACGCCACAGCCCACGCGTCCTGCGACGCCTCCGATGCGGCAGCCGATGCCCCAAACATTGCGGCAACCGGCGCCGCAGACGCGGCCCCGCAGAAAACCGTACTCCGCGCCTACACCGTCCCATGTGCGCGCCGAGTCTGCAAGGCGCGCGCCCGCAAGAACGGCGCCCAAAATGCGTACGCAGCCCGTGGCGGCGGAAACCGCGGGAACGGGGCTCAATTTGTTGGCTATGCTTGCGTCCAAGGACGACCTTGCCCGCGGGATTCTGCTCCGGGAAATTTTGGGGCCGACCAAAGCCTTCGAGGACCTTGTGTAAAAAGCGTTGCGTGTATGACGGTTGTGTTTTCGCACGGAACGGAGAGTCAGGAGATGCGCCCATGAATACGATGAACAGACGCGATTTTATGAAGCGTTCCGCGGGAGTGTTTGCCGCCACCGCCGCAATGCGAAACGGCATGGCGGAGGCTGATGCGGCGACACCCGTCCACTGCGCGGCGGCGGCGCGGCGCGTTCTGGGGAGCGCCGGACTTGCGCCGACGCGGCTTGGGTTTGGCACGGGCACGAAGGCTTGGAATAAAAATTCCGCCCAGATACGCAGGGGGCGGGAAGTGTTTCTTGACGCGCTGACCCATGCATGGGAACGGGGAATACGCTACTATGACCTGGCGGACATGTATGGTTCCCATCAGTATATGCGTGATGTTATTAAAACAGCGGGCATACAGCGCGAGGAACTTTTTATCCTCACGAAAATCAATTCAAAAACCGGCGGGGAAACGCATGCGGATATAGCCAGGATTCTTGAGGAGATAGACACGGATTATGTGGATGTCGTCTTGTTGCATTGCATGACATCCGGCGACTGGCCGGAGAAAATGGCGGCTTGCATGGACGCAATGGATTCGGCGAAGGAAAAGGGTCTTATCAAGGCCAAAGGCGTTTCATGTCACAACATTGACGCGTTGCGCGCCGCCGCCGCCCACGACTGGGTGGACATTATTCTTGCGCGCATCAATCCTTTCGGAACGCTCATGGACGGTACGCCGGATGAAATTTGCGGCATATTGCGCGAGGCGCGCGCGGCGGGCAAGGGCGTGATCGGCATGAAGATTTTTGGCGAGGGCAAACATGCGGACGAGAAGGAAAAGTGTATTGAATACGCCATGAACCTGGATTGCATAGACGTGTTCACCATCGGCTTCCTCGAAAGCGCCGAGGTGGACGAGGTTATTGCACTGATGGACAGCCGCGAAAATAGATAGGCGCGTCTGCTTTACGTTTGCCCGACAGCGGTACATCTCCCAATACACAACCGCATTTTGCGGCAACGGCGGCGGTTTCAGATCACATTCCATGACCGTGAAACTCGTGCCGTTGTCTGATTTGCCTTCGCGGGATTGCAGCTCGCGTGGCGGCGCGGGGCAGTCGCCTACTCGGTTTACATTAGAGCCTGCGTCAAAACACGCTATTGCTTACCCGCTTTGGCGTAATAAACATCGGGATAAAATATAAGCAGCATTTTTATGCAAAATTGACAAAAAAGG
>DSBB01000102.1 GCA_011046175.1 Candidatus Hydrogenedentota bacterium
ATAGAAGCGCTGCCCCCTGCGGAACCCGTACAGACCATGTGGTTCGTCGGTGCGTATAAAACAACGCGCAAGATCGAGTTCCGTCACCCGCTCGTAGCTATTCGCCCAGTCATAGGCCCAATATCCATGCACCCATATTCCACCCGGATTCCGCCAGTTCCGGGGACGGTCGTTTTCATAAAAAAATCCTTCCGCAAGCACGCCGATGTTTCCACCGTGATCATCATCGGCGGCGGCGTCTTCCGGGAACCCCGCAATCAATTCCCAATCACCCGCATTCGGCCAACGTGCCAAGGTCATTGGGCGTCCCCCAAAAAACAGCTCGCCGTGAGCGGGCGTGGTTGGCCGGCCGAATCCGCGCGAATGCAGCGCGCCAAAATCATCAACGCCTAAGTCGCGCAGGTTTGCCTCCAGTACATTATCACGCGCCGCTTCTCCCAGCCTTGCCAATATTGCGGCGTCCTCAACATGCTCAAACCGGTTTATCACGCGCCCGCCCAGCAGTCGCGCAGTCTCATCTTCATAAGCCCGCCACACTACGGGCGCGCCGGGCGTTCCGGAATCTTTAGCGGTAAATTCCAGCGTTTCCGTGCGTATATAATCGCCGCCGCGCAACCATACCGTCACCCCCTGACCAGATGTCCTGTCCCCGCTTCTTATTTCCCGAACCGCGTCCCGTGCCCGCTCCAATGTGGCAAAGGGCGCGTCTTTCGTGCCGGGATTGTTATCCGCGCCGCCGGTCGACACGTAAAATTCGAGGTTACTCACCGACACAGTCATCAATAAACCAATTATGAGGGGATTCATACGCTTGTCCTTTATCGGCGAAAATAGAAAACCGTTCCACTTCAGTATTACGATTTTTGGCCGGAGAACCGGTCTTCTTCATCTCGAAACAACAGGTTAAAAGTGGTCAGGCTTCCATAAGCGCGTGTCAGCACTCCTTGAAACTCCGCCTTATCTACGTTGGAAAGAACGGCGTGATTATTGATTTTTTGCTCCAAGACACGCAATTTTTCACGCACAGCGGTAATCTTCTTAAAAAACGTTTCCAACGGTATCTCTTTCGATTGCAGGGCGGTATCGTGCGGTTGCAGTATCAATTTGCCGCCTTCCCATCTCCGCGCGATCTCGTAGCGTCCAGTGCCCATTTCTTCCGCAAGCACCTCCCGTAACGCGGCCTTTATTTCCTGCCAGGATTGCAATGACATTTCCATATTCGACACTCCTTGTTTCGCGCGCAACGCAACGGCGCCTAATAAGAACAACGAATATCATTCGTCTCTTTATTGCATCAAATCAACCAGTTTTTGAAAGTCCTCGTCACGTCTGGCCGGATCGAACTGCAGCGCTTCTTCAGCATCTATTAATCTCCGGCGTTTTTCCTCCAACATCGTCCGCAGCTCCGGGTCGGGCGTCGCCACGTACACAACCACGCGACTTGCCTTTTCACTTATCACAACCGCGCCGTCTGTCATCTCCCATGTGGCCGTATAAATGCCATCGGCGTCCAGACGGAATACATCCTTTATTCCCGCCAGGTAGGCAGGCAACGGGAAACGCCATTCGGCGTCCCTTGGTTCACCAAACTTAAATACTTTTTCTTCCTGATCCGCCGCATAATCCAGGTCAAGGGCAAAAAGCAAGGCCGCCCTCCGACCGCAAACAGACGCGATATCCCAATCCAATTCTCCATTTTGCTTCGTTATCCGCTCGAATCCATAGGCGTCCCCTTCAATCATGAATTCGTCAAGCAATCTCATTTCCCGCCCGATTCTCGCTATTTCATCCAGGGTGTCGCGCCATTTGACCACGGTTTTCAAACTGAGATTAAACCAGTACAATGAAGTAATTCGCGTCGAGAGCGCATGGTACGCCTGCAACCGTATTTCATCGGGGGTGGGTGATGTTCGGTTGCGACCACCGTATCGGTCCCAACCTTCGTGCGGCCCCTGCGACCAGATGGCGCAGGGCGCGGGACGGTTAAGTTCCCGCAATGACCGACACATGTCGCCGATGGTTTCCAAAGGCGAACCCCAGAATATCTTCTTTTCCCAACGGTCATATTTCCACCATGCATCCGCGGAAGGCGCCGTAACCCGATACGCGTCATAATGTGGATAATCACTTAACCCGGCGTAATCCCGCCAGATGCGCTCTTCGCTGTGGGTCACGGTTGTTGCCAGACGGCTTGTCGCATAGGGCAGCAAACCCTCCCAGACCTCCTGCGGCGGCACGGGCCGCCCGCCGCCATACTGCGGTTCGCCAAGACATTCAACAGCGTGTATTTTGGGAAGCATTTCATCCGTGTCCCATTGCTCAATCGGGCGCATTGCGCCAAAATATTTCAATGGATACTTGTCATACAACTCGGTATCGCTGTACCCGGGAGTAACGGACAGATGAGCGGTGTTCACGTACAGTCTTTTCAATGTTTTCAGGAAGTCTTCATGCGTTACCGCGGGACCTTTTCCCTCAATTTTGGAATTAACCCATCCGCCCGAAATATCGAACACTTCTTTTTTGATGCGCAAATGAGCCCATAAAGAATACACCTCCCCGTCCCCCTTTCTAACGTGTACCTCGACAGCGGCATACGTCAAAGGCAACACGCCGGTATCCACAACAAAACCGCCTTTTTCGCCGGCGGGAATTGCGGCGTGGTCATTAAAGGCTCTCATAGCGTTCAGAATGGGGCCGGCGACTAGTATACGCGGCGTTTTTGCGTCTTGGGCCGTCCACAGGCGGCAGGCTTCCAGCGTGACAACGGATTCGCTCATATTTGCAATGTGAACGATCATGGAATGAGGCTGTACCGACTCATCGTCGCCGGTGAAAGTAACCGCGGACAGCCGGCAATCAGGCTCTTCAATTGCAATCGCAGTGGAAAGCCACGGGGCGCTCTCAGGTCCCGCATCAATTTTAACATTCCCCCCCGGTCCAAATGGGGCGACGCGCCCGTTAAACGTCCACACAATCATCGCATCCGGCGGCAGAGAAAGGCGCGTGTCCGGCATGGCCGACGGCATGTCATGCCATCCCCACATCTCCGTTTCAAGCAGCGACTCGGGTGTACGCCCGTTGAAAAGCGTCCTTGTTTGCCCATCCAGAACAAGAGGCGGGGCGCCTGACAATGCGGCATTGCGGACAAACAACTGTACGCGCGCGCCAACGGCGGGTTCCGGCTCCTGCGCATACCGCATGGATTCAACCATCATGTGAGGGATTACTGTTATCCCCTCAATGCATAAAGGCATGGTTTCTGCGCCCGCTGCTGCTTTTGCAAGCGTTAGTATACACGCCAGAACCAATGTTTTGAACAGTAGCGCTGTTGTATTAGTATGCCGGAATAAACGCATCTGATTCTCCATGCTTGTTCTCCAACGCGGGCATAGCCACGAATATAGTTGCGATAGCAGTTGGTTATACTCAGCAGGTTGTGCTTTCATTTTGGGAAAGCATACACGTCAAGCGTCACTGGAGACAATATTCAAACGGCTTGCGCCCCCTTTTTTGGCGCCTGAATGTTCAGAATCCATATATGTCACAAATCTATCAGCCAATGGAAAACCACTTTTCAATCAGCCGCAATGCAATTTCATCCTCTGTTTTTCGCGCCCAACCGTGCATTCGTCGCACCATATCGCGTACGACTCCTTTGTTTTCAGGCATTTCAAACACGTTATTCATGTCGTTTCTATCCGTCCGCCGATTATACAGTTCGGGACGGCGAGTGGTATTCAGTATCAGTTTCCAGGAATCCGTTACAACGCACCGCTCACGCATGTGGGGGTCCTCGTCTTCCGTTTTCTCCACCCATGAGCGATATGGATTGTTTTGGATAAACGCCTCCTTTCTCCATGCCCCGATATCACCGCCAAGCAATTGCTTCATGCTTTCCCCATGCAGGCCGTTTGGAACCGGCATATTGCACAAATCCACAATCGAGGGACACAAATCGGCGGTACTGACGACTGTTTCGACGCGTTTGCCTTCCGGAAGCACACCCGGCCAACTCATAATCAGCGGGACATTCGCCGATTGATCATAGCATAGCCGCTTATGATGATTATTCCAACGCCACGGGAAATTCTCCCCATGATCGGATGTAAAAACAACCAATGTGCTCTCGCGCAGCCCCAGTTTGTCAAGACCCGCCATGACGCGCCCAATGTTCCAGTCCAACCGGTTTACCATGGCATGATATATGGCCTGTTCCCGCGGCTCAATCCCGCCCTTGTACAACGCAACATTTTCTTCAGGCGCCTCTTTGGGCGTGTGCGGTGGATAGAAAGACAACCAACACGCAAAAGGCCGCTCCTTGTTTTCCTTCATGAATGCCAATGCGTAATCAGTTTCTATATCCGGACGATATTTGCCAATCAGGCTTTCATCTTTTGAAACAACCGGCGGCGTTTGCTTGATTCTTTCGCGAAACAAACTGTCGGATTCACCCGGCTCAGCATAAAAGGGCTCTTCCCGAATCCAGTGCTTCCACCCTGTCTGAAATCCCCGCCACACATCAAAATAATCCGGAACCGGCTCCACGCCCAAATGCCATTTGCCAATATAGGCCGTACGATATCCGGCATCGTGCAACGCCCGCGGCCAGGAAAATAACGAGGCCGGTAATGGCAAATTATTGTCCACGACAGTTGTGGCGTTCGGAAACAAACCCGTTACCATACTGGAACGGCAGGGTGAACAGACCGGTTGGGTTGCGTAGCACGACTCAAAAAGCGCGCCGCGCGCCGCAAGCGCGTCCAAATGCGGTGTTTGCACGGCGCTGTTTCCGTAGCACGCAAGTGTGTCCGCGCGTTGTTG
>DSBB01000034.1 GCA_011046175.1 Candidatus Hydrogenedentota bacterium
ATTATCACCACTCCCACAGCCGATCTCCATTGCATGTTTGCATTCCTCATTTTTGGATGGGGATGGACGCGCGCGCGCATCGGCCCATCCCCGCGCCGTTGCCCATGAATCGCGGCACCCCACCGCCGCTATCCCTCCCGCGAGGTTGCCGTATATTAAGTCATATTTTGTGGGAAAGACAAGACGGTCAGAGAATTGGGGGGGAGAGCAAGACATCGGCATGGGGGGATGCCATCACGGCGAGATCACCTCAGATGTAACCGGAGGGGTTCATTCGTCCACTACATGAGTGACAGGAAACGTCATCCAAGGAGATTTTTTGCGATGAGCGAGACAAAAGCGTCGAAATTCAAGATTGGCATGGCCGTGCTGGGTGCGGGGTTCTTGGTGGCGGGCGTGATACTGGTAGTCTCTGCTGTGGTGAATCGCCCGGAACGCGGGCCGACATCGCTTACGTTACATCCGGAAAGACAGGAGGAAATCGCTGCGGAACGCCGCGCACGCGAACTGCAATCGCAACTGAATCTCCGCGAAGACCAAATTCCGGCAGTAACGGCCGTGATTATGGATATTCGGGGGCAAATCCGGGCGAGACGTGAGGCTGGCCTGGGCGACATACAGAGCATAAGGCGGTTACGAGAGGACATGATTCAGGAATTGGATACACGTCTGGCGCCTTTGCTGGATGAGGACCAACGCGGCGGTTACGAACAAAGCAAAGAAAACCTTATCGGGCGACTTGATCAGGTAAGGGCGTTAATGCAGCGTTTTTTGGGGGGATGGCAAGATTAGGTGAAAATCAGGGCGGAAACAAATCCACGAAGGAGAATCTGCAATGAAAAACAAAGGTTTTACGTTGATTGAATTGTTGGTGGTTATTGCGATCATCGGCATACTGGCATCCATTTTGCTTCCCGCGCTTGCACGGGCGCGCGAGGCCGCTCGCCGGGCCAGTTGCCAGAACAACCTTAAGCAATGGGGGCTTGTGTATAAAATGTATGCTTCCGAAGCAAAGGGCGCCTATTATCCGCCCCTGCAACTAGAAATGGGATGTGGCATCCGGGCATGCATTGCAATTGGGCCGCTGGTAGACGCGATATATCCCGAGTATTTGACGGATGCCGCGATTGTCTTCTGCCCTTCTGACGCGCAAGACCGCATAGAGGACCACTACGACGCCAACGGTAACCTGACGCTGCCGCTGAAACTGGAAGGCAACCGCCAGGAAGGGGTGGAAGCAATAGACGCCAGTTATCAATACCTGAGTTACGTACTCGATCTGCTTAGCGACAGCGCCCCGCAAATGGACATCTCATTTCTCAACAGCGTCGTAGAGGTGATTGGGCTTGCTTCCGTTGCCGAAGAGTTCGATAAAGGTCCGGTGCAACTTGTTGAGTTGCTCTTCAGCCTGCTTATGGGCGTCTGCCCCCATGCGATCAACAACAACCCCGCAGGGTTCAAAGCGGAAGTGGACAAGGATCGGGCCGTTTCAGCAGGCGCGGGAAATGGCGGCGGCAACACCATTTACAGATTGCGTGAAGGCATCGAACGGTTTCTTATCACCGACATCAACAATCCGGCCGCGTCGGCCAAAGCGCAAAGCGCCATATTCATCATGTGGGACAATGCTTCCAGCGATGTGGCCCGCTTCAACCATGTTCCTGGCGGCAGCAATGTTCTGTTCATGGATGGCCATGTTGAATTCAGAAGGTATCCCGGCGAACCGCCGTTGACCAAAACGCTCGCGCAAGCGCTTCATCTCTTCGATGTGCGCCCTTCGCTGGGCCTCTAGGCGCGGACATGAACATGGGACGCGCGATAGCCTTGTTCGCAGCGGGGCAAATCTCCGCAGCGCTACTGGCGGCGGCATGTGTGGTTCTTGTCGGATCAGGCGGCATTCAAATGCATCTCTATATTCCCGGCGAACGCCAGAACATTGCCTCCGCTGCTGGCGCGGCGTCGCCGGAGAACAGCATTCGCACTGGAAACCCGCGGAACCCACGGCTGCCTGCGCCGCCCAGTTCGTTTATTCCGCAAGGGGAGGCGGGTAAACATTCGCGCAACAGTCCGCCCGGGGCGCGGCTGGTTTCATTGCTTCATGACCTGCGCGGCAATCATGCCTCGCATGACATCGCTGAGGATGAGAGAGCGGCGTTTGGCGCCGCCGAACAGCAACAGATTGAGTCGCTCTATTTGGAGATGTTGATCAACCGCTTCATCGCGCGCAACCAAGCGCGGTTGGCTGGGGCTTCGGTATTTCCACAATCCGTGTTAGCCAGTGAAATCGAGGCGTCTTCCCGCAGCGGACAATCCATCTTGACGGAAGCCTTCACGCTGAGAAACAATTTCACTGTGTCTGAACTTGCGGAGAATCCGGGCTTTCTCGATCCGCTCGTCATGAGCATCGAAAGCCTGCAATCCTTATGGGGAAACCTGCAAGGCGCTGGACTTCAAGGCCGCGCCGGCGGGCGTTCTGACGGCACCCTTGATTCCCTCATTGAAGCGCTTAACCTCGCTGACAAGATCCTGGATAAAATCCAGGAGGGTTTCTTTGGGAACGCGGATGCGGATCCAGCGCGCTTCAACAGGGATGGAGTGCTTGTTGAAAACAGGGCGCGGGCTTTGCTTTTTCTGCTGCTGTTGTTGATTAATGAAGACCGCCTTTCAGGCGCTGTGGAAAAAGAACTGGAAGCCAATCAGGACCTTTTCTGGATGGAGCACCCATAGGCGGCGGGAAAGGCATGAGGCGTGAGCAACACGTGGACAAGAATCCCCAGGCGGATATCGAGGATATCGGACGCGCTTTACAAGGCGATGGAGAGGCCTATGCGCATCTTGTCCGGCGTTATGAGGCCGGAATCGCCCGGCAAATGTGGCATTTTACGCGCGACCGCGCCACGCGCGACAATCTCGTCCACGACGTCTTTGTTGAAGCCTATCTCAGTTTGCCCACATACCAGGGGAAAGCGCCATTCGAGCACTGGCTCCGGCGCATCGCTACTCGCACCGGTTATCGGCACTGGAAAAACGAGGCGCGAGACCGGGAAAGGAAGACCTCGCTTGAACTACTCTGCTCCGCAGCGATATACCCGGAGAGACTTACCCCTTCTGAAGCCGCAGAGTGCGCCTTTCACATGCTTGAGAATCTTCCGGCCAAAGACCGGCTTGTCTTAACATTGTTGCATATTGAAGAATGGAATGTTGATGAGATAGCCCAGTGTATGGGGTGGAGTCGGGCGCTGGTGAAAGTTCGGGCCTATCGCGCCCGCCGGAAACTCCGTGCTCAACTTGAGGCGGAGGGCTTTGGGAAGGAACCATCATGAGCGATCCTTGGGACATCTTCGAAGCACTGGTCAGCCGGGCGCAATTGGAAAATCCTTCTGCCACCGATATTGCCGACCGGGTTTTACTCTCTTTAAGAAAAAAACAGGAAATAATCAGCCGGCCAATACTTGTATTTTCGTTGGTTTCTGTCTGCTCTGCCGTGGCTGCAATTGTCTTCGCATTCAGGACCTATGATTTGGCGACGGACCCCCTGCTATTCCTCTTCAACCCGGGCGCCCTGCTCGGCCTGTGAGGTACATGCCATGAATAACAATGACAACGCATCTCAGCCCTTCATCTCGCCTATACGGGCGCGTCGGCGGTATTGGCTGCACATACTGCTTGCCTTTATTATCTTGGTTTGCGGTGTTATCATCGGCAGTGGGGCCACCATATACTTTTTTTCCACACGTATTATAGCCGGTCTCCAGAATATTGACGAATTCCCCATGCGCGCATCTGAACAAATGCGCTACCGGCTCGGATTAGACAAGGAACAGACAAGTAAAATTCGCGCCATTTTGGAAGAAAGAAAAGAGCGGTACGCGGAGTTTATCACCAACATGCAGTCGTATTTTGCCGAAGAACTTCAATCGCTGGAAAAAGAGATCACCCCCCTTCTAACTCCCGAGCAATTGAAAATATGGAAGAACCGCATGATAATACGCAAAATTCTGCCGCCCCCGCCTAAAAGTACCGAAGAATGATCTCAATTCGTGGGGAATGATACTTGTCTAAGCAATGGAATCGGGCCGCATCATATGCTGCTGGCGGAACAAGATAATTGTTTGTGCCGTGCCGTTCGTGGTTTTAAGCACTATTCCTACGGAAAGTGATTGGGCTGTGAGGGAACCTTGTTCTTTGTATGCCCTACACATCACGTCTTTGTCAGGGTCTGCTATTCTGTATCCACGGTGTTTGCGATTGCGTGCATCGGCTGCTATCCACACGATGAGTTCCGTATTTTCCTTACGAGTAGACGCTTACGACCTGCGTAGATTGGGCCGCAGAATAAAGATGCAATGCCGCCACTATCCCTCCCGCGAGTCCCCCCCCGCCTTCGGCGGCGATTCACAGAAGAAAGGGAACGAACTTTCTTGGCAGGTTGTCGCTATACTAAGCCACGCTTTGCGCAAAAGACAAGCAGGCAAGCACGCCTAAGAGAACCCCGTTCATGACGCAGGCCCGGCCTTTGCATTGTCAAAATTCTTACGTTAGAATACATACGTAAGATTGGAGAACCTTGAAATGGACAAGATTATCTCGGCACGGATTGACGAAGCGGCGGCCGACCAAATCGCAGTCTTGGCGCGCCGGCTGCGCACATCCAAGAAGGACGTTATTGAGCGCGCTATCGCGATGTATGCCGCCCATGTCTGCGAGCGCGAGGAATTGGACGTGTTTGAACAGACTTGTGGTGCATGGGCGCGCAGGGAATCCGCTGCCGATATCGTGAAGACGGCCCGGAAAGCATTCCGGGACTCGATGGGA
>DSBB01000356.1 GCA_011046175.1 Candidatus Hydrogenedentota bacterium
GCACACAGGCAGCCCCGTAATCCCCCGAAACGCATCCACGGATGCGCTCGCCTCCCATGCGCCGTCAGCGCCGTGTTGGAAAAAGTCGTAGGAATGCACCACATGGTTCGCGCCGCAGGTGAGTCCCCAGTAATCGAGGTTGCCCATCTGGGCGCTGCCGATGCGGTAACTTTCGCCCAGCGGCGCAGAGATAACGGCATCCGGATCGCCGGCACGGATGGCATCTGTAAAACGCCGTACTGCTTCGCGCCAAATCTGCTCGCGGAAGGCAATCACAGCGCGGCTAACGGACGAAGTGTCCGGCAACCCATGCGTTGCCGGCGGTATGGGCGGACGCACGGGCAACACTATGTCATTATCAACAACATCGCGGAGCCAGTCCGGACGCGTTGCGACAGCATCCCGCCAGACCGCCAATGTCGCGTCGTCATAATGCCACCAGTCCGCCCATTTCAACTCGGCATGAATGCCGATGAAAGCATTATACTGGACATCTTCCCCGCGACAACGCGCCGCAATAGCGGTACACAACGACGCATAATGCGCCCAGAAACGCGCATCGGCAATAGAGGGCACTTTCTGATGGCCGGTCTCCCCCTGTTCCGCCTGCCAGAACGCGCCTTCGTACCAGTCCGGTGTCGCGCCCGCGTAGTAGCTGTTGATGCGCAGGCGCATACCGAGGTCATACCTTTTGCAGACGGCAAGCCGATCCTCCAACCATTCCAGTTCAATGCGTCCCGGGGCAGGTTCCAGTATCCGCCAAGGAACGCTTATTTCCACCCGCGTGAAATCCAGGGCCGCCAAATCCGCCACCCATGTATCGAAAAGTTCAATGTTGCGACAGGGTTCTGTCCAATCCCAGATATCGAAGGACATTTCCCCATCATTTGCGGATGCTCCAAGAATACAGGACAGGATGAAAGCGAGACTGCACATGGCCCTTTCCTTAATTTGCCGGACACGTCGGACAGGTCGGATTGTTTCTCTTCTTTGGTATCTGTCTCTGGCAAGCCATCAGAACACCGTCGAGTTTGCCTTGAGGAAATCCATGATGTCATGGATGTATGCGAAACACAACGCCGTGCAGGTATCCGCCGCGCCGTAATAAATGGCAAGGCGTCCTGTGGACGCATCACACAAAGCCGCACAGGGGAAGCATACATTCGGCACAAACCCCGTGGTTTCGTAAGCCGCCGTGGGGAAAAGCAGGTACTTGTTGGTGCGGTGGAGCACACGTGAGGGATTGTCCAGTTCCAGCAGTGCGGCGCCCATGCTGTACACAAATCCGTTGCAGGTGTTGCACACCCCGTGATACAGCATCAGCCAGCCTTCGTCGGTTTCGATGGGAATGGGTCCTGCGCCGACTTTCGTGCCCTGCCACCACTGTCCGCCCGCGCCCATCACAAAACGATGCCGCCCCCAATGCACCATGTCCGGGCTCTCGCTTATATAGACATCGCCGAAGGGCGTGTGCCCATTGTCGCTGGGACGGCTTAACATCATGTATTTGCCGTTAATTTTGCGGGGAAAAAGGACTCCGTTCCGATTGAAAGGCAGAAAGGCATTCTCAATCTGCTCGAAGGTCACGAAGTCTTTGGTTTTCGCCACGCCAATGGTGGGGCCGTGATAGTCGGTACACCATGTAACATAGTACACGGTCTCGGAACCTTCCTGAAAGGGGCAAACGCGGGGGTCATAAGTATATGCCGGATGCGCGATTTCCGGATCGCCGCCCACAAGCCGGACTTTTTGTTCTTCAATCTGCCAGCGGACGCCGTCCCCGCTCCGCGCCGCATGAAGTCGCGGCATGCTGTCCTTGTGTTCAACCCGCATCACCCCCGCGAAACCATCACCAAACGCAACCACCGCACTGTTGTAAATCCCCTGCGCACACGGAATGGGATTGCGCGGGATAACGGGATTGCCGCTGTACCGCCAAACCACGTCTGCGCAGTCCGGTGGACGGTCTTCCCATGGAATGTGAGGCAACTCCGTTCCGATAACCCGTCGGGACATTGTCATTGGGCGCGCTCCTACTATGCTTTTTCGTTTACGCCGCTTCTTCGACCAGCGAAGGCGTTTCCTGTTCCGCTCCTGTTTCCTCAACAACTGCTTCGGGCGTCGGAGTGGGGGGCTCAGCGCGGAACGGCATGTCCTGTTCAACGAGCCAGTCGCACCCTTCGTCCAGAATCTGCACGATAATGGGAGCGTCGCCGTCGCGCAGTCCGGGATGGTCGCAGGGATACCAGCGTATTTCCTTGGGTTCGCCAATCGCCTTGTGCAATTCTCTTCCCGCTTCGGGCGGAACCAGGATGTCTTCAGAACAAGATTGCATCAGAATTGGCGTTCCCGCTGTAAGATGCGCGTAATTCACCGGGTCTGCGGGCTTCATCAACCATGCGACAAATTGTTTCGCCATCCAATGCAACGCCTTGTTCTTAACTCCGTCCCTGATAAGGGGGGCATCCAGCATTACCTTAAGATTTCCACCGCCAACCACCAATACTGCGGCGCGGATACGTTTCTCAAATGCTGTCAATGTGGCGCCGGTAATGGCGCCGTAACTCGCGCCAACAAGATAAATGCGCTCGCCGTCAATTTCAGGATGGGTTTGCAAATAATCAATCAATCGTCTTGCGTCATTGATCGTTTTCCAAGGACGTTGCCGGAATGCCACCACCGTTTTCAAGGCGCTGCCCCGAATTTTTCGCTCGCCTTGCATGGATTGATCAAAACACGCCATTGCAAATCCCGCGTCATTGAAAGGCATGCAGATCTCTTCAATAAACCCCTTGCTTTGTCCGATGCCATGCAGAAATATGATAACCGGCACTTTTTCTTTACGGTGCATGGGCAGGGTCATCAACACGGGAATCGGTTCATCGGGACGCGCATCAATCGAAAATAATACCTTCTCAAAACGGCGCGGGCGCGTAATACCAAAAAAATCTATGGTACTGTCAACGACTTCACTACTTTTTGCCCTCGCGTTGAAGGAAAGGGTTGGATCGTATTCATTGAAATACGTTTTGTCGCACCACATCTTCACAATGATAACGAGAAGAATAAGAGCAAGTACGATACAACCGATTATTTTAAGAAACTTACGCATACTATTTTCCTTTTTGTTAAGGCCAGATACAAGTTAACAGCGGCTAAAAACCGAGGGAAACCGTAGTAATCCTAGAACAGCCACACTATGGAGTTCAAACTCGTTATATGAGCAGACTATAGTTGCCGTTATCCTTCTTCATTCCTGATTGAAAACACGCGAAACCAAGTGACTAACGGGGCAGACCTGTATAATCCCGGGAAAAGCAGTTAAACGGAATTGGCGCTGATCCCGTAAAACAACGGACACCCCCGCCATGAATGCGCTGCTAAACAGCCCATTTACAAATTATTGTCGCGCTCATCCAAATTAGATTTTTTTGGACAGGGCGCTCACGTTGCCCAAAACAATAAGTCCACGAGAATGCCCGAATTCAGGACGTTAATAGCGCTTCAAGTTTATTCAGAATCTTTTCCTGTGACAAAAAGCCGGAACGTCGTTCTACCTCATGTCCCGTCTTATCAAAAAATAGCAGCGTCGGAATATTCACTATATTGTAGCGAGACGCCAGAAAGCCCTGTTCATCCGTGTCAAACATAAGCACAGCCGCTTTATCTGACAACTCCTCCGCCAACTTTTCGATTACCGGTTTTAGCTTTTGGCACGGCGGACTCCATTCAGCAACGAAAACCGCGAGGACAGGTTTGTCGCTCACTCGCGCTTTGTCCAGAGGATTATCTTTGACTTTTTCCACCTGTTCTTCAACCCATGCCCTGTTGACGCGTATTTCCACCTCATTGCCCATATTACGAACATGTTCATCCCATGCTTCGCGTTGCTTCTGTCTGGTCAATTCCGTTTGAAGCATTTCCTTGACGTCATCAAAGGCGTCATCGCTGAACATGTCCGGATTTTCATCGTAAAAACGGCGTATTTCCTTATCCGATATCTCAACAGTGTTCATGACGCTTTCAAGATATTCTCTTATTTGTTTTTGAAACAGATCGTTGTCTGCAGGCAAATCCTCGATGTCAAGAATAATCGCCATCATGATTGGCTTCGTTACCATGCCCTCGAGGATATAAAATTCATAATTTTCCCCCTGCTCACGCCGCTCTTCAGGAAGTTCCATGATTTTAATGTCAAGCATGTCTCTTGTGATTGGCTTCTCCTTCACCTTCACCAACTCCTCATCCGGCAATTCCGCCAGTATCGCCCGAGATAATATTCCGCTGGATAATCCGGGATATTTATCAGACAAGTATTCACGCGAGCCTTCTTCTGCAAAAGACGGTAGAACAGCCGGCAGCATTACTGACAAAGCCAAAAGTATTTTTCCCGCATTAAAAAAACTCATGAGCGCATTCTCCACAGGTTGCATTGAATGAGGGGTTAAAAGTATCTAACCACATTATGGATAGCGCAGGTATTATACCATTATGAGACACATAACACGCGCGCAATTTCGCAAAAAAAGAAAAGCGGCGCAGCGCCTTCACACGGGACGGCGCTCAGTCTTCATCGTCATCATCGTCCGGCAAATCCTCAAAAGTTGTCGCCACCTCTGTAATTATCATCCCCGGCGCATCAGGAGGCGGCGCCGGAAAGAATAGTTCCAGCTGCTGCAACCGAATAAAATTGTACCGTTTCAGCAGACGCATGGTTTGCAGGGTATGGGAAGGGGCATAATTAATTTGCGCTGAAATAAGCCTGAGCATATCCGCCAGAAGGGTTGGAAAATCTATGACGTGATCTATCCC
>DSBB01000023.1 GCA_011046175.1 Candidatus Hydrogenedentota bacterium
ACCCGATGGTCCATGCAGCATTCAGCAAACACTTCGCGGCATTCGAATGAATATCTCTACATCTGCGGAAAATTGCCGGTATTATGGGGGATTTCGCTTCCATGCAGGGGCAAAACCCAACGCCTGTTGGCATGACTTTAAGGATTACCGATTTGTGTTGCCGCTTCTTGAATTGTGTCGCGATGGAGAACGTTGTTACTGGGCGTGCAATATACGAAAAGACACAAATTCGGACAGGGTGATGGACGCGCTGCTTGCCGCAAAATCGCAAGAAAGCAAACCCCAACAATTTTCCGCTGATTTTTTACAGCGCATTGATTTGCCGGACAGTGCTGAATGGGAAGAGTTGGTGCGGAAAGCGTTGGGCGCCATAACCAGCGGCCAGATGCAGAAGGTTGTTTTGGCCCGTCAGTCTACTCTCCGCGCGGATTCGCCAGTTGATCCCGTGGCGCTGTTGAGGCGGCTTGCCCTGCGTTCGGCGAACACTTATCTTTTTTGTTTCGAGCCGACCGGTGAACGCGCCTTTCTGGGCGCCTCTCCGGAAAGACTTTACAAACGCATCGGGGATAAAATATACAGCGAGGCGCTGGCCGGCACACGCCCGAGAGGCGACTGCCGGGAGGCGGACGCCCAGTATGAAAAGGAGTTGCTTCAATGTGACAAGGAACAGCGCGAACACCAAATTGTTGTGAGTGATATTCGTGCTGTGCTTGATGAGTATTGCCGGGATGTTGTCGTCGCCGACGGGCCGGAGGTAAGGAAACTGACGTATTGCCAGCATTTGCATACGGCAATAAGGGGCGTTCTTGTTGAAGGTAAATCCGACACCGCCCTGCTGGAGGCGTTGCATCCCACCCCGGCTGTGGGCGGTTTGCCAAAAGAGGCGGCCATGCGCTGGATATTTGATAATGAGCCGTTTGAACGTGGCGTTTACGCCGGGCCCGTTGGATGGATAGGCGCTGACGACGCCGAGTTTTGTGTTGGCATTCGCAGCGGCCTGATTCGGCGCGACACGTTGACGTTGTACTCGGGGGCGGGAATTGTCGCGGGCGCTGACGCGCGGGCCGAGTGGCGCGAGCTGGACGCCAAACTGGCAAACTTCCTTGCCGTAATCACGAAAGAAGGGTGATATGGATGCCCCGAATCTCAATCAGCTTTGGGCGGACCTGATTATTGCCGAATTGGTCAGGAACGGCGTGTCCCGCGCGGTTGTTGCGCCGGGCTCGCGCAGCGCCCCCCTCGCGGTCGCCGCTGCGCGGAACAAACGCATGGAAGTCCTGGTTCATTTCGACGAACGGGGCGCCGCATTTGCCGCGTTGGGATGCAGCAAAACGGGGAAAGCGGCGGCGGTCATTTGCACATCCGGCACCGCCTTGGCAAATTGTTTTCCAGCGGTCGCTGAAGCGCGTTTGTCCGCCACGCCACTTTTCATATTAAGCGCCGACAGACCGCCCGAGCTGCAGGAGTGCGGCGCCAACCAAACAATGTTCCAACAAAGCTTTTTTGGGGACTATGCTGAATGCGCTATTACGCTTTCCTGCCCTGTTATTTCGATGAAGCCCGAGACGGTGTTGGCCGCGGTGGATAACGCGGTTGCCGCCGCCGGCGCGCGAGGCAGTGGCGGGCCTGTGCATGTGAACTGTATGTACCGGGAGCCGCTTGCGCCTGATGTGGAGGCGTTTCCCCGGGCGGAAGATTATATGAAGGATATCAAGGAATGGGAGGCCGGTTCCCTGCCTTACACTCATGCCGAAAACCGGCCAGAACTGTTTTCTGAAGAGCAACTGACGCAAGTGCATGATTTGCTGCAGAAATCACGGAGCGGCCTGACGCTCATCGGCGGTCTTGCAACCCCCGGGGAGCAAGATGCGGCGCTTCAGCTCGCCCAATACCTGCGATGGCCGGTGTTTGCCGATATTACCTCGGGATGTCGCGAAAAATTGGCGGACGACATCATGATCAGCATGTATGACGTGCTGTTGCATTCAGAAAAATTCCGGGCGCGATGTGTTCCCGATACCATAGTGCATATTGGCGATGTGTTTGTTTCAAAACGGCTCCAAGAGCATCTGTCGGGGATTCGTCCTGTCTATATTCAATTGACGCCGCGAAAAGATAAACGCGATCCCATGCATTGCGTTACCCACCGCTTTCAGGTGGATGTTGCGGCGGCATGCGGGCAGATCATGCGCCCGGGTTCGGCTCCGCCGTCCTCCCGGTTGCTCGATATTTGCGCGCCCATTAATCGCGAGGTGTGCAAGACCCTCGCCCGTATCACAACGGACGGAGCCGCTTTCACGGAGTTAACCGTTGCCGCAACCGTAAACGAATGTTGCTCGCGAGGGACAGCCCTTTTCGTTGGCAACAGCATGCCTGTGCGGGACTTGGACATGACAACGGACCGCTGCAAAGCCTCTGTCGTATGCGCTAATCGCGGCGTGAGCGGCATAGACGGCAATATCGCAACTGCCGCAGGCGTGGCATGGGGGACTGGCGGCAGAACATTGGCTCTTATGGGAGACATGGCGACATTACACGATTTGAATTCGTTGCCGCTGTTGGAGAGAGTCGGCGCGCCGGTCGTGCTGGTTATTGTCAATAACCACGGCGGCGGCATTTTTTCGTTTCTGCCGATAGCGCGCCACCACGACGTTTTCGAGCCTTATTTTATTAACCCCCATGATTGGCGCTTTGACAAGGCGGCGGCAATGTTCGGACTCGACTATCAGCCTGTGCGCGACCATGAACAACTGAAAGACACGCTTGATAACGCTTTCGCCAGCGGTGGATCAGCGCTGATTGAAGCGTTTGTGGCGCGTGACGAGAACGTGCGCGCCCACGCGGCAATGTTGAAATCCGTAACGGAGACGGTGGACAAATGCCTCGGCATGTGACAAGCCTTAAATGATGAAGAAGTGAACGAATGTGAGAACCGCTGTATTTTATTAGGTTGCCACGCGCGCCCATCCCTTTTTAAGCAAGGCAAGCGCTTCCTCAAGTTCGTCATTGGTAATGGTCAGGGGGGGGCTGACGCGCAGCACTTTTCCGGCTAGGGGACCCAGAAAATGAACGCCTTTGCGTTTTGTCGCCCGGTAGGCCTCAAGCACGCATTGGTTGGCGGTCGCGTCGTCTTTCATCTCGATGCCGTAGACCATGCCTTCGCCTCGGACCTCTGTGATGAAGTCAAAACTTTTTGCCAATATTTCCAAAACGGCTTTTAGTTTTTTGCCCGCTTTGCGTGCGCACTTGACTATTTTTTCCTCTTCAAAGACGTCAAGCGCGGCGCATACGGCGGCGCATGCGCTGGTGGCGCCGCTGTATGTGTCGGAACCTTCTCCATATTTCAAAACATCTATCAGGTCGGCGCGTCCCGCCACGGCGGCGGCAGGTTCGCCATTGGCCAGTCCTTTTCCCAGCACAACCAGGTCGGGCTGCACGCCATAACTTTCGAAGGCGTACATATTGCCGGTGCGTCCAAAGCACGATTGCACCTCGTCAAAAATAAAGGGTATGTCGTGGCTATTGCACCATGCCTGCAATAATTGGTGATACCATGCCGGCGGATGGTAGGAGCCCTTTGCCCCCAGGTACGGCTCTGTAATCAACAGGGCGATTTGTCCGGGAAATTCGGCGGCGAGGGCGTCCAATTCCGCCTGATAATACGCGGCGGGTTGTGGTTCGCCAAGGGGGAAGGAGATAAAACGGACGTTTGGATTCGGGCTGGCGTCGCCTGTGACGTCGCCCGCCAGTCCTTTCTTGCCGTGGAAGCCAAAGCGGGTCGCCGCCAAAATGTTGCGATGAGGATAACGTTTTAACGCGGTCCACATGGCTTTTTGGACGCCTTCGGAGCCGCTTGCCGCCCAGAGGAGTTTTTGCGCGTTTGGATTGTTTTTCATTGTTTTAAGCAGCCGCTCGGACGCCTTTACGTGGAGCGGCGAGACCATGTTGTATGTGTTGCGCGGCAGATTTTTGCGGTGGCGCTCGAAATAGCGTTCAAACTTTTTATGGGAATATCCGAGATTTTGCACCAGCACTCCGGATGTGAAATCCACCAGCCGCCGCCCGTCAACTGTGTACAGGTGGCGCCCCCTTGCTTTTGCAACCACCATTTGCGTGGGCGTATACGTGGACTGCCCCAAACCGATGCAGTTTGACATGGCCTTGCGTATGGCGTTTCCCAAAGGTTCGTTTTCGTGTTGTATAAGCATGGTCTACATATTCTCCTGACATCAGATATGAAACATCGTTGGCTTGAAAGTCATATCCAGCATTTTGCGAAGGGTAATCCGTTCCATTATTTCATTGAAGTCGCGGCTCACCGCCTGCCAGAAAGTGCGCATTTCCGATGCGTCATCGGATGTCGTGTTTTTGGGATACATCACGGGGCCGTCTATGGCTTCCACAATTTGCAGCAACGAAATTTTTTCCGGCGGCTTTTGCAACGTGTAGCCGCCTTGGGCGCCGCGCATGCTGCGAACAAACCGGGCGTGTTTCAGTTGAAGCAATATATGGGTCAGGTATTTGTCCGGTATGCCGCGTTGTTCGGCAATTGTTTGCGACGTAACGGCGGTTCCCGTTTCATAGCGAATCGCAAGTTCCAACATGGCGCGACAGGCGTAGTCGCAACGCCCGGATATGTTCATGAAATAATTCCTTCTTTCGGATTGGCCGACAACAGGGGCGCCGTAATGATATGCGGCGTATCTGCGGACAGGCGCTTTTTTTTGTTGGCGCTATTTTACTACAATGCGGCCTGTATAAGGGAACTGCAACCGGGTTAAGGGGGGCGGATTGACTTATTATCAAAG
>DSBB01000209.1 GCA_011046175.1 Candidatus Hydrogenedentota bacterium
GATTGCGAGTGGCCTATTTCCTGCGTGAATCCGACGCGGTCGTTTGCGCGCGCGCATGGTTCGGATGGGCGGCGGAAGGTCCGCCTGGACACGCTCACGGCGGCAGCATTCTGACAGTCCTTGACGAGGTCATGGGGATGGCGACATGGTGCGCCGGTTATCTGGCAATAGCGGCGTCGGTCACCGCCCATTTCAGGAAAAAGATTCCGCTCGGCACGGATACAACGGTGGAAGCGCGGGTATGCCGCACTGAAAGACGCAAAATTTATACACAAGCGGCCTTGTGCGATCTGCGGGGGAAATCCCTTTTTGCCGAGGCGGAGGGATTGTATGTGATGCAGGACATAGAACGGTTTGGCGGCGACAAAACTCTCAGGAAAGTGTTGCAGGAACAACAGAAAAAATAGAATGAGTGCCGCCTGCGCGTTGCGGCAACGCTTCCAACAGACGGGGAAACCAACTATGAAACGTCGAAATTTTCTGAAACAGGTTGCGGGAGCAACAGCCTTGTCGGCAATGTCCGCAACGGCGACAGGCGCAGCGCGCGAGGAAAGAGGTCGCGCCGCCGCCACGCCGAACCTGTTATGGATTTGGTGCGATAATCTCGCATACGGCGATCTCGGCTGTTATGGCAACAAACGCATCAATACGCCGGTCATTGACGGCTTGGCGGAAAGCGGCGCGCGTTTCACGCAGTACTACATAGCGCACACCGTGTGCAGCCCGTCGCGGGCGGCGTTGCTCACCGGCAGACAACCCTTCCGCACAGGCATTGTTGACGTACTGCGCCCCGACAGTCCCACCGGCATTCCGTCCGACGAAATTACGCTGGGGGACGCGCTTCGCGCCAACGGATACGCCACCGCCGCCATCGGCAAATGGCATCTGGGCGACCGTACCGAATATTTGCCCGCGCAACACGGGTTTGATTTTTATTTCGGGCTGCCCTACAGCATGGACATGCTGCCCACTCTGTTGTATAGAAATAACGACATTATAGAAGAACTTCCAGGCGATGCGGTTCAAAATATCACGGAGCGTTTTGTTGACGAAGCGATTTCTTTCATGGAAACCAACAGAGACCGGCCCTTTTTCATCTATTTCAACCATACTCTGCCGCACCCGCCCATCAATTTGCCGCCTGAGCGCCGCAGCCCCGGCCAGACGGTTTATGATGACGCCATCGAACACATTGACGATCAGACCGGACGCCTGCTGGCGGCTCTCGACAGGATGGAACTGGCTGAAGAAACTCTGGTCGTCTTTACGAGCGACAACGGGCCCATGGGAAAATATGGGGATACGGCAGGCTTGCGGGGAAGGATTCGAGACAGCTATGAAGGCGGCATTCGCGTGCCGCTCATTGCGCGATGGCCCGGAAAAATACCGGCGGGAAGTGTTGTGGATACGCCGGCCATCTCCTACGATATTTTCCCGACGTTTGTAAAACTTGCCGGGGGCAAGCCGCCCGCCGACCGCATTTATGACGGCCAGGATTTGTGGCCTGTGCTGTCCGGAAAAGGCGATATTAAACGGGATAAGCCCTTTTTCTGGGTATACTTGGACAAGGTAACGGCCATGCGCAAAGGGAATTGGAAACTGCATGTATCCCATCGCGACAGCCCCTTGGAAATCCCTGAACTGTACGATGTGAAATCGGACCCTTATGAAGCGCGCCCGCTCAATGAACGCCACCCGGACATTGTAAAGGAAATGTTGGAGGCAATCAGAAACTATGAAGCCGGGATTCCCAAGGTATGGAGTTTGCAATACCCCGTGCGCGATCCCAACAAGCGCAACAGCGGCGTGCGGCGGGAATAGGCGTCTGAAAAAATCGAGGGCGCAAGAGCATATATTCCCGCCGGAGCAAGACAATAAGCGCCCGCATCCGGGAGCTCATACGCCAAGGCGACGCACAATAACACAGGCCAAGGCGACTTTAATCATGTCGCCGGGCAGGAAGGGCGCCAAACCAATCAATACCGCCTGACCGGGGGATATGCGAAGAAACACGCTCAACCACAGCGCGCCAAGCAACAATATCAACATTGAACCCGCCGCCATGGCCGTGAACACGCCCGCCGGCGTTTTTGGGAAACGCGCCATCACCACAGGCGCAACAAGAAACCCGGCAAGATAACCGCAGGTTGCGCCTGATGCCGTTGTAAATACCGACACATTGGTGATGCTCGCGCTGAGCCCAAGGACAAGATACAACCCTATTCCCGCGAGGGCGCGGCTGCGCCCCAGCAAAAAGGGAGCGACCAGTACGACAAGGGTCTGCAACGTAAGCGGAGCGGGCGTGAACGGCAATGGAATACGCGCCAACGCGCCTATATATAACATGCCCGCAACTCCCAATACGTCTATAGCAAAGGAAATCCGGTCGTTTACCGCAAGCCGGGAATCACCGTACAGGGCTTTATACATCTTCGACTCTCCAACAATTCAAAATATGGTTTTGCCACAACGACTGCTTTATTATAATACAATTCAGCGACACGTCGACAATCGGCAGGGGCGTCATTAAACGTCGCCACCGCCTACAGTTCCAGGTTCACGACGAAAATCTGACTGAAGTCCCCCCCGTCATAATTGTAAACACGCGCACCCTCCTTATTGAAGGTGGGCGTTGCGAGGTTATACGCCACAAGTTTGCCGTCATTGGATATGACAGGCGCGTAGCGCTCGCCGCCGTCGCCGTGGGGCGTTATAAACCGGGAACGCCCAAAATGCTCCCCCGTCTCGATGCAGGTCAATACCAGCCCGCCGTCGCTGACGCATAAGAGATGGCCGCCGGCGGGATGCCAGCGCAATCCCGACTCGGCGCCCTCCGGCAAAAAGGTCGCCTGCATCGGTCGTTCGGCGGGTTCGTCGCTCTTGTCAGAACCAGAGGCGGCAATAATAAAAATCTGGGTAATGCCGTCTGCATCTTTTCCGTAATAGGCTATTCGCGTTCCGTCCGGCGACCCGCGCACAATACCGCCCGCCCAATGATGAGTCAAACGGCGGATACGGATTCCCGCAGGGGGCGTGGGGAATCGCTTCGCGTTGCCGGAATCCGCCGTTGTAATGTCTACATCGGATGGAATATCCGCCACAAACAAAGACTCCTGGTACGTTTCGCCGTCGTTCTGGCGCACAACACCAATAAAGGCGCGCATTGTGCCCGCCGCGTCCACCCATGAATCGCCATAAGCCCGTTCAATCTCCCCCGGGCGGGAAGTTCCGCGGGGGACAACCGGCACGAGCACGGCAAAATAGTGACTGGCGGGCGCGGGCGCGGCGGGATGCGCCTCCATGTAGCCCACAGTGCGGTCGTACTCCGTAAGCAGAAAATCGTCGTAGGTAAAACCGATGCGCTTCCCGTTGCGGCTGTATTCATGGCGATGCGTGCCGCCGCGATGCGCGCCGGGCAGCGTGTCCCGATCGGTTGCAATGTCACGCTTGTCAATCCATGAGAAAGAATAGGCGCCATTTCTCAACATGCGCAAGCGGTCCTTGCCCTCGACAACATCCCCGCCAAGAATCACACGCGCGCCATTACGGTTGGGCTTTCCATAAGCGCCCCGCTCAGCCACTTCGGAAACGGGCGGTCCGTGGATAAACGCCACTTCCGGCGCCGCAGGATTAAAGGACACCGCGCCCACGCCGGGCGCGGGGGTCTCGCCCATGAGTACCGCGTCCGGCTCATATATAACGATTTCCTTCCCGGTGGCCAGATCCAGGACTTCAATCGTGGTCCCATGATCAATCCCCGGGCCGAATGTCTCGCGTGTGTCATAACACAGGTAACGGTCATCACTGGAAAAATTATCGTTATTGTCCAGTTCGTGGTTTCGCTCCGAAAAAGTCAACTGTCGCCCTTCCGCCACGTGCATTTCACTGTTCACCGATTGAGTCTGTCCCATGACGCTCATAATGGCCGTCAATATCAAGGTATAACACATCGTTTTGCCTTTCCCGAATCTTGTTTGTTCGTCGTACTCTGAACCGTTGGCTGTCATGCGCGTCCAACGAGAACCACGATGTTGCCGCAGGGCAACCGCGCAAAAATACCCAACAATTGCAGAGCCTGCAAGACAACACATTCCGTGATTCCCGCGAAACCGGGAAGCCACGAACGTTCGTCAGTTCACGCGCCGTGTCACTACGCATTAGATGCGTTTGCCTTGGATGTTACCATGATTGACAAAAGCGTTTCATATCAGAGGTGATATTCATGGCGCAATGCGTCGCTTCAGACGCAGCACGACGATTTCGTTATTCGGCGCCACATAATCCACCAGAACATCCAAATTGTTTCTGTCGGGAAAAGCAAGGTAATCGTTGTTAAACGCCTCGAATGCGCCAATATATTCTTCTTCAAGCCGTTCACCATAGTGCTTTTCCAAAAGGGCGGCGTCAAACTTCCCGGCAACAGTAAGCCTCGTCAGTATGACATGGTCATATCCCCGGTCAAGAGCGATTTCCAAAAAAGACTCATCCTGTTGAACAAGACGTTTGTACGCTACACTGTCAAGCGCCAGGCGCGTGCCGCACAAAACATGCCTGCCCGTGGCAAATGCGAATACGCCGTCATCATAGGCGATAAATTTCGCGGCTGTCCCCGAATAATGAGCGTTGAAGTCGTGGTACATGGAAAATTGTTCCGCAAAAAGACCCGACCGGTTGCCGATGCGCGCAAAATACAGGCCGAACAGCAACACCACAAACACCATCACCGCTTTCACCCGCGGCGCAGACGCCATACCGCCGCGCCAATGATCAATCAGAAGCACTGAGGCAAACGAGACAAACAATACC
>DSBB01000217.1 GCA_011046175.1 Candidatus Hydrogenedentota bacterium
CCCGATGGTTGTGAGCATGGTGGACAGTCCGCTGCCTGTGATCGCCGCATTGGACGGGGCCGCCGCGGGCATCGGTTGCGATTTCGCGCTGGCCGCCGACCTCCGGCTTGCAAGTGAAAAGGCGTTTCTGGCGGAGATTTTTGTCAACATCAGCCTGCTGCCCGATGGCGGCGGCACCTTCCATTTACCCCGGCTTGTGGGGCTTGCCCGCGCCCTTGAAATGGCCATGACCGGCACGCGCGTGAATGCGGCCCAGGCGTTGGAATGGGGTCTCGTGAACCATGTTTATCCCGTGGAGGGGTTTGAGGAGCGCGTTCAGGAATACGCCGCCGCGCTGGCGCAGAAGGCGCCCCTGTCGCTGCAACGTTCCAAGAAAGCCATGCGCGCCGCCCTGTGCGATACAAGCCTCGCTACAGCGCTACAGAGGGAGGCCGTCATGCAGGGAGAATTGTTCAGGTCCGACGATCTGCGCGAGGGCGTCATGGCGTTCCTCGAAAAACGCGCTCCGGACTTTAAGGGGAAATAACGATAGATTGCATTCTTTATGTTCCGGCGACGGGCAGGCGCAGCACAAAACCGCGTTCCGGATCGTAACTGAGGTCGCCGTTTTGTTCCTGCACCAGGGCGCGCGCCAGCGACAGCCCCATGCCGGCGTTGCAGTCCGTTTTGCTGGTGGTAAACGGTTCAAACATAACCGTCCGGATTTCTTCCGGAATTGGAGTGTCGTTGCTTTTGATTTCAACGAAAATTCCGTTGCTGTCGCGATAACTGCGTATGGCAATTGCGCCTTTTGTCTGCGTTTCCGCGAAGCGCTCTTCGATATTCAAGAGGACATACAGCAACGCCAGTTGCAGCCGCGGCGCGTCAGCCACAGGCGACGGCAGATCGGGGGAAAGTTCGGTTGTTATCTCGATTTTGGCGACCCGGAATGCGTAGTCGCGCAACATAAGCACGCCGCGGATTAAACCGTTCATGTCAATCATATTGGCGTTGTTGCCAAGCGGTCTCGCCACGCCGGTCAACGTGCTTACCAGTTTGCCGCATTTGTCAATGGCCGTGATGATCTTCTCGATCTGTTCCTGCGTTTCCTGGGCCACCTCGGAGTCCATCAAGGCCAGTTCCGCGTACGCCATGGCCGCGCCGAGATGATTGTTGATGTCGTGGGTCACGCCATTTACGCATCGCCCGACCTGCGCATAACGAAAGATATGTTGCAGCCGCAGATTGTTGGCGGGATCGCCAAAGTCAAGTTTTGTCAAACCGCCCTGAACTTGTTCATTCATCGTTTATTGTCATCCTCTGTATGTCACGCTTCTCACTTCCTGCCCCCATTTTGCCACAAAGCGTTTCGTAATTCAATAAACTCTTGAGTTACAAATTTTCGGTCACTGCCGTGGCAAATTCACTGCACTTGAGCTCCGTTGCCCCGGCCATAAGCCGCGCAAAATCGTAGGTGACCTTCTTTTGTCCGAAGGTGCGGGTCAACGCGTTGGTAATGGCGTCCCCCGCCTCCCGCCAACCCAGATGTTCAAACATCATGACGCCGGACAACACCATGCTGCAGGGGTTGACCTTGTCGAGGTTCGCGTATTTGGGCGCTGTGCCGTGGGTTGCCTCGAAGATGGCGGTTCCCTTCTCGTAGTTGATGTTGGCGCCCGGAGCAATGCCAATACCGCCAACCTGGGCCGCCAGCGCGTCGCTCATGTAATCGCCGTTCAAATTCATGGTGGCGACCACGTCAAACTCACGCGGGCGCGTCAGAATCTGCTGCAGGAAGATGTCCGCAATGGTGTCCTTCACCAGAATCTTGTCGCCGGGATTGCCGTTGCAGTCGTCCCAGCCCACCGCCACGTCGGAAAACTCCGCGTGCACCAGTTCGTATCCCCATCTGCGGAATGCGCCCTCGGTGTATTTCATGATGTTGCCCTTATGCACCAGCGTCACGCTTGCGCGTTTCTGCTGCACGGCGTAGTTGATGGCGGCGCGGATGAGTCGTTTCGATCCGGTTTCGCTGATGGGTTTAATGCCGATGCCGGAATCGGGGCGAATCGTCCAGCCGAATTCGCGGGCGCAGAACTCGATCAGTTGCAGGGTTTCCGCCGCGCCCGCCTCGAGTTCCAAGCCGGCGTACACGTCTTCGGTGTTCTCGCGGAAGATGATCATGTTTACCGCGTCAGGCTGACGCACAGGGCTGGGCACCCCCTCAAAATGTCTTACCGGTCGCACACAGGCGAAAAGATCAAGCTGCTGACGCAACGTCACGTTCAGGCTTCGGAAACCACCGCCCACCGGCGTGGTGAGCGGCCCCTTGATGGCCACTTCATATTCGCGAATGGCGTCGAGTGTTTCGTCGGGCAGATACGTTCCATACAGGCCGCTGGCCTTCTCGCCCGCGTATATCTCCATCCAGGCGATTTCCCGTTTGCCGCCATAGCAATGCGCCACAGCCGCGTCGAAAATGCGTTTTGAGGCACGCCAGATGTCCGGTCCTGTGCCGTCGCCCTCAATAAAACACACGATGGGCTTGTCAGGCGTGGTTACGCGCCCGGCGCCGTCCACCTGTATCACGTCGCCCGCAGGCACGACAATGTGCTTGAATTTACTCATAAAAAATGACTCCTAACACGGGCCTCGCCCGCAATCCAGTGTTTTGCAGGACAGACAGGACAGGTAGGACGGGAACAACAACCCAAAGCAATCACCTTCCGACTTATCCTACACGCCCTAACTATCGTACGCAACGAATTCACCCGAGAACTTTTTGATCTCAGTCTCTGATCAATACAGATTAATGACCTTTGCCCAATACGATTCCACTTCAAAACGTATGGTGCGGTTCGGGCAGCGCCACCAAACGCACTTCCTTGACGTGAGGCACTTGACGGCATTTTTCCAACACAGCCTCACTCAGCGGCGCGTCCAGATTCAGCACGGTCATGGCATGGCCGCCGCGCTCGTCGCGTCCAAGCATGAGGTTGGCGATGTTGACGCCCGCTTCGCCGATTGCGGTGCACATGCGCCCGATAATAAGCGGCTTGTCCTCGTTCATGCAGACCAGCATATAGCCTTCGGGCTTGGCGTCCACGCGCATCCCGTCAATGGTGCATATACGCGGGTCGGTGCGGTTGAACAACGTGCCGCGCACGCTGCGCGTCTCTTTGTCGGTCGTCACGGTAACATGAATCTCGAACGCGTAACTGGATGCGGCGGTGCCACGTTTCTCGTTCGCCTCGATGCCCCGTTCCTGAAGTTGGGACGGTGCGCTTATCATGTTGATGGTTTCCACCATGGGCGTCAAAAAGCCGCAAATAATCGCCGAGGTAATGGGATAGGTGTCTGTTACGCCGAGGTCGCCCAGATATTCGATTTCAATGGACTTGGGGCGGCCCGTAATAAAAAGCGACTGAAACAGCCCGATGCGTTCCGCCAGATACAGCAGCGGTTGCAGTGTCTTGCGCGTTTCGCTGTCCAGACTGGGCACGTTCACTGCGTTGACAATGGCGCCGGTGGTGAGGAAATCAACCATCTGCTGCGCCACATCCACCGCCACCGTCAGTTGCGCCTCGTCCGTGGACGCGGCAAGGTGCGGCGTGGTAATGATGTTGTCCAGCCCGATGAACGGATTGTTCTCGAACGGCTCGCTGGTGTAGACATCGAGCGCCGCGCCCGCAATGAGTTTGTTCTTTAACGCTTCCGCCAAATCCTGTTCGTTGACAATGCCGCCTCGGGCCGTGTTGATGATGCGGCAATTGGGTTTCGTCTTCTTCAACTCGGCGGCGGTAATCATGTTGTTTGTCTTGTCCGATTTCGGCGCATGTATCGAGATGAAATCAGAGCGGCTCATGAGTTCATCAAGGCTCACTAATTCAACGCCGAGACTCTCCGCTTTCAAAGCGCTCAGAATGGGATCATATGCGAGTACGCGCATCTCAAATGATTTGGCGCGTTTGGCCAGCGAACCGCCGATGCGTCCCACCCCCACAATGCCCAGCGTTTTGCCGCATAGCTCCGTGCCCATGAATTTTTTGCGGTCCCAACGCCCCTCCTGCATGGATTGGTGCGCCTGCGGTATATTGCGGCATAACGCAAGCATCAGCGCGAAGGCGTGCTCGCAGGTGGAGATGGTGTTGCCGCCGGGCGTATTCATCACCACGATGCCCTTCTTGGTGGCAGCGGCCTTGTCTATGTTGTCCGTGCCTACGCCCGCGCGGCCAATCACTTGCAGTCTCGTGGAATGTTCAAGGGCTTCGGCGGTCACTTTCGTGGCGCTGCGCACCACCAAGCCGTCGTAGTCATTGATGATGGCGGCAAGTTCATCCGGTTTTTGCGGCGGCTTCACATCCGTCTCAATGCCGGCATTGCGGAACAACGCCACGCCTTCGTCGCTTAGGCCATCCAATACGAGTACTTTCGGCATAATACCTGTCTCCGTTCTAAATAATGCACATCAGTAGTTATGGGAGGGGAAAATGCGCTGAAACATATGCGCCTGCCCCGCTTGTATCTTCGCAAGTCTGTGCGACCGCGTCACTGGCTTTCTTCTCTAGGCGAAGAACATAGCACGCGGAGCAGACTCGGCAGACGCCTAACGTTAATTACAATACCCGACAAACCCCGTATAAATCAAAAAAGGGGCAGCCGCTTCAAACTTATTGCTTCTGTTGCACACCATGAAAATGGCCACACAATATTGTCAGACACTGTACGGCCGCGTCCGACAATGTCCGGCAGACTGCGGAGGCGTCACATTTATTCGAGCGCCTCCAAGTTGCGTATCTTGTCAGG
>DSBB01000529.1 GCA_011046175.1 Candidatus Hydrogenedentota bacterium
GAACTCCCACCGCGCAGATTTATATCCGGAGCCCGGATATGTTCCCTATGCCGTGGGCCCCGATACGAACGCGCCCAAATCCATATCACCGAGGGAATCCATGCCCAGCAAGCTGGACGGAACAGCGCTGAAGCTGGACGGCGGCAGCGGCGGCCGCAGCGCCGCATCGCCCAACACATGGCTTGAAACATACTGGATGGGGCGTTACTACGGGCTTATTGAAGCGCCCGCAACAAACGACCCACAACTTACAAGCATAGAAGAGCGTCCGCTCCGCCAACTCGGCGCCCCACCCTATGACGGGCCGCCGCGGCCTTTCTGAAAAATCCTTCGCAACAACCGTCAACTGTCCGGCATTTACAGGAGCTGTTCACAACATTGCATGTGAGCGGCAGACATCTTATTTGGGTTGCGCATCACGTCCATGCTAAAGTATAACCACCATCAGCCAATGGGCAACGCAACGTAAAGGGCATTTCAGTGAAGCGTCGCAGCACCATATATGACATAGCGCAGCAGGCGGGCGTATCGGCAAAGACTGTAAGCAAAGTAATCAACCATAAGCCGGGCGTGGGCGACGAAACAAGGCGCCGAATCTTATCCATTATCGCACACATGGGATATCATCATTATGGCGCGCGCACTTTGCGCAGCCGGCGCAGAAATTGTGTGGGGGTGACTGTCGCGCCGCCCTTGGAAATGGTGCCACTGAGCGGCGATTTTCTGCTCTGGCTGTTTGCCAAACTATCGGAAGTGTTTTCCTCACAGGGAGCTTACCTCGCGTTTGACATGGCGCCGCGACACGGCCAGGCGAGCGCGGGAGATTATGGCCGGGGCGTTTGGGAACGCCTTTACGACGTCTGTCTTGTTGTGGGTCCCATGCCAATCGGCGACACGGTTTTACCCCGTATACACGCTTCCGGCATGCCCTATCTCGCTATTGGCAGGCTGGATAATTTGCCAAACGCCAGCACGGCCTCCGTGGATTTTTATGACGGCGCGTACAAAAGCGCCCGATTCCTGTTGGAACGAGGCCACCGACGCATTGCGTTACTTTCCGCGTTTGAGGGATACCAAGCGGGGGTTGATCGGGTAAACGGTTACAAACAGGCGCTAAAAGAATTTAATGCGCCCTTTGACGAAGCGCTTGCGCGTTATTTTAATCCGACGACACAGAAACTGGCGGATGTTTTGACTGATTTAATGCAACAACACGACGTAACCGCCTTGATCGAATCAAGTGTTTGTGAAGACAGCAGGGCCTTGCGTCAGGCGGCGGCCCGCGCGGGCCGCGAATTTGGGCCAAAACTGGAATGCGTGGTTTGGACGTATATGAAGGATGCCGCCGTATTACCGGAAGCGGCGGCGCATGTCTGGGCGCCCGTGAGGGAGGCGGCCATCGAAGGCATTGAACGCCTTGCGCAATGGGCGGCAGACAACATTGAGGGGCCCATACACGTGCAATACAAAACCACTCTCACCAACGCTGAACACCCTCTGGCCGTCCGCAAACCCAAGCGCATTTTTGACTTGCTGTAACATTTATTTATGCTGACATGCGCTTTACCCGCCACTACGCGCCGGTATATGCGCCTGACGCGTCTCCATAAAAGCGTCCCAGAGGTCGCGGCGGATATAAGTGTGCAGCGGCATGTCCGGACGCAACGCATGAAATTCGACGAGATAGTCGTTTTTAAGGCGTTCCTGAAGTATCTCATAGAGCTCCGGCGCCGCGAGAATAATGTCCGCGTCGGGTCGGTCGGGGATGCGATGCCACCACCCCACCGTTGTAAAACCGCGCAAATACCAAGGCAACGGCCAGTAATCGCCGTCAAGCCGGATAATGTTGATATGAATGTCAGCGGCCTTATCCGATATGGCGGCAATGTCGTTGATGCGGGTCATCAATCGGCGCAAGGCTGTCGAGGGGTGGGCATACACGTAAGGGTTTCGCACATCCGCGGGATAGACGTAGTTGCCCTGGTAATTTTGGCGCGCCATCTGTGTCACGCCTGCAAGAAACAACATGCATAGCGCCGCCTGCAGCGCGCGCCATCGCCCCACCCGTATTATGGCGTTCGCTCCGATGCCCGCCGCCAGCGCGGCGGCATGATAAGGCACAAGCGCGTTCCACGGGGTTTTGTACGGGATAAGCGAATAGAGCAACCACACCAGCAACGCATAAAACACGAGGAAACGCCTGAAAAGCAACGCGCGCCACAACGTATCCGCCTTTTGTCCTGACGCGCCCGGCAATAACGCCGCCGCCGCGCCAACCAGCGCAAGCAGCAGCGTCAGCGCCTCCGACCAGCGCGGACCCGCCTGGCGATGGGTGTACGCCAGCAAAACAATGTAGTAATACCAAGGTTTGTCATGCATGGCGGCGCTGCCTCCCCCTTCGGCGCGGTCAAGATAATATGCGTAGGTCAAGAGGGAATCCAGCACGCCGCGCAGGTTCGAGAAGAAAGAGGAAAACAGGGTTACGGAAATCAACAGCGCCACGGCGCAGACAACAGCCGCATACTTGGGCGCGTTGGCGACGCGCAAGGAACGCATCATGCCGGCCGGCGTTTCACCTTCGCGGACACGAGTATACCCCATCGTCAGCACCGCGGCTCCCGCAATGCTGATGGCAATCAGCGCTGAAGTTTCCTTGGTGGCGTGAACAAGCCCCAGAGAAACGCCAAGCAACACCGCCGCGCCGATTCGAGGGGCGCGCCAGAGCCGCCACGCGGCGGCGAACACCGCCTGGGTAAAACAAACCAACAACATCTCCTGAATATAATAGCGGCTGTAATACGTCATGATATGGGAAACCGCCAACAACAAGGCCGCCCACAACATCCCCCCCGAACCGAGGGCATCGCGCATGAACCACAACAACGCAATTGCAAGCACCCCAAAGATCACCGGCACAATGCGATAGTGAATGATGCTTGTTTCCGCAAAAGACGCTTTTCCGCTGCACCACAACACGGGAAGGGCAAGATAATACAAGGTCGGCCCATGATGTTCATGAGGATCGTACTTGTACTCGCCCGCTTCGAAAAGGATGCCCGTCTTGACAATCTGATTCGCCTCGTCGCCATGTACAGGCCGCAGTTCCAGCTGCGGCAAGCGCAATGACGCCGCAATACAGCAAATCACCATAAAAAGGATGGCATAAACGATGAGTCTTTTGTCCAGCACCATAAGGGGCGCCTTCCCGTTGTATCAATCTTTGATTTAACACGCTCTGCTTTATTTAGGTTTGCGCAAACAGGTAGAATGCTCAGGCTGCGGCATATTCCGCTGTTGCGGTATGTTATTATCAATGACATGCAAAGATCAAGTATGCGAGCCATTTACCATTACCGTCATACAAAGACAAGGATTATATGAATATACTCGGCATATCCTCTTTTTATCATGACAGCGCGGCTTGCCTGGTGCGTGATGGCGATATTATCGCCGCGGCACAGGAGGAGCGCTTCACACGCAAGAAACACGACCCGCGGTTTCCCCGTCACGCGGTGGCATACTGCCTACAAGAAGGCGGCCTCGACATCAATGAACTTGATTTTATCGCGTTCTACGACAAGCCTCTGGTGAAATTCGAGCGGCTGCTGCTCACCTATTTGAGCATGGCGCCGCACGGCTATTGGTCGTTTCTGTCGCAAATGCCGTCGTGGCTCAAGGAAAAACTGTTCGTCCGCAATACTATACGCAAAGAGCTGGGTTACGAAGGCGAGATGCTGTTTTCAACCCACCACCTCTCCCACGCTTCGGCGGCGTTCTTCCCAAGTCCCTACGAACAGGCCGCCTTCATCACCGTGGACGGCGTGGGCGAATGGGCGACCACCACGTACGGCGTGGGCGAAGGAAACAAAGTGCGCATCCTGCGGGAGATCAATTTCCCCCACTCCCTCGGTCTGCTGTATTCGGCCTTCACCTATTTTACGGGCTTCAAGGTAAACAGCGGCGAGTACAAGTTAATGGGACTGGCGCCCTACGGCGAACCGAAGTATGCGGACATCATCAAGCAAGAACTGATTGACATCCGCGACGACGGCTCTTTTCGTCTGAATATGCGTTATTTCGATTATTGCGCGGGATTGCGCATGACCAACCGCCGTTTCGCCGCGCTGTTCGGCGGCCCGGAACGCAAACCGGAGTCGAAGATCACACAGCGCGAAATGGACCTGGCGCGGAGCATTCAGGCCGTCACGGAAGAGGTCATCCTGAATATGGCGCGTCATGTGCATCGGGAAACGGGGATGAAGCATCTCGCGCTGGCGGGCGGCGTGGCGTTAAACTGCGTGGCAAACGGGCGATTGCTGCGCGAGGGACCTTTTGACGACATCTGGATTCAGCCCTGCGCGGGGGACGGCGGCAATGCGCTGGGCGCGGCGTTGTTTGCGTGGCACCAGTTGTTGGGCAACCCGCGCATAGCAGACTCGCGACGTCAAAAAGCGACCTATCTCGGCCCCGCTTTTTCCGATGACGAGATTCAATCCTTTTTTGACACGCATAAAATACCCTATCGTAAATTGAGTCGGGAGGAATTGCCCGGCGTTATCGCAGACCTCATCAGCAATGAGAAAGTGGTGGGGTGGCATCAGGGGCGCATGGAATTCGGGCCGCGCGCGCTGGGCGCGCGCAGCATTTTGGGCGACCCGCTCTCGCGGGAAATGCAATCCGTGTTAAACCTGAAAATCAAATTCCGCGAATCGTTTCGCCCCTTCGCGCCCACGGCGCTGGCTGAACACGCCGATGAATGCTTCGACCTGCGCGGCTGCGAAA
>DSBB01000216.1 GCA_011046175.1 Candidatus Hydrogenedentota bacterium
TGTCAAGGCGGCTGCGCCGGTTGGCGTGGGCGTCGGCAGCGGGCCGGGAGGCCGTGATTTGTTGCGCAGTGTCCAGGAAACGTTGCGCGACAGCGATGCTTCGCGGTCACTTTTTGCCACGTTGGTGCAAGACGTTGGCTTGCCCGCCTATGTGCATTCATCCTTGGCGGCGGAGGAAATGCCCGAGAGTGACGAAGCCACGCGCGCCGCCGTTTCGCTCGCCCGTCGTTTGCAGGACCCCCTTTTGGAACTGGTGAAGGTGGAACCGGTTCATCTTGTCGCCGGACGGGCTGCGGTGGGCGTGAACCGGAAGCGTTTGCAGGCGGGTATTGCGCGATCCATTGAATCTGTTGTAAACCGCGTCGGCGTGGACGTAAACGCCGCATCGGTATCGTTGCTGCGTTACGTAAACGGGTTACAGATGGGTGTTGCCCAGGCGGTGATAGAAGAGCGCGAAAAGCGTCTCGGCTTCACCAACAGAAAGCAGCTGCTTGATGTTTCCGGGGTGGGTGAAAAAACATATCAGCAGTGCGCGGGATTTGTTCGTGTCATGAACGGGGACAATCCTCTGGACGCTTCCGCGATTCATCCTGAAGCGTATCCTGTCATCGAAAAGATTGCCGCGTCATTGGAGATGACCATCGAGGAGTTGCTAAATGCCCCGGAACGGCTAAAAAATGTGTCAATGGAGTCATTTGCCAACGATGTGGTCGGGCCGCTGGCGCTCGAGGATATCCGCTATGAACTGGGCAGAATTGGCCGTGATCCGAGACGGCGCTTCAGGCCGCCGGCGAATTTTGTCACCCTCGATGCCATAGGCGACTTGAAGCAGGGCATGGTCATTGAAGGCATTATTACCAACCTGACGGACTTCGGCGCCTTTGTCAACATCGGCCTGCCGCAGGAAGGACTTGTTCACCGTTCTGAACTGGGGCGCACCATCCTGAACGACCCGAAGAAGGCGTTGCAGGTGGGCGATGTGGTAAAGGTGCTGGTATTGCAGGTGGAAGAGGAGGCGCAGAAGATTTCGTTGTCTCTCAAAGGCGCTGTGAAATTGCCCCTCACACGGCCCGGCTACCGACGCCGCGGAGACCGTCCGGACGATAACGATGAACAGGAGGGGAGGGGGCGCAGGGGCGCGTTGGCACGCAACAGGGAAGGCGACCGGGAGCGTGAGCCGCGCCGTTTCGGCGATTCCTACGGCGGCGGACGCCCACAGCGGCGCAAGGGCAAAGATGCCATCGCCGTGCCGAAAGTGCAACATCGTTCCAATGCGAAGAAAGGCGAAGATGCATTGCTGAACACTTCGCTTGCCGAGCAATTGGCCGCTTTGCGTGAGAAAATCGTTTCCCAAGGGAAATAGCGGCACGTGCCGAGGAAAACTGCTTGATTTTCCCTCAATCTTGTGACCGCTGATGCTTTTCTATCTTTTTTTGAACAGCATCAAGGCTTGGATCAAGGCGAAGCGCCCGTTGCCATTCGCGTAAGGCTCGTTCCGTATCGCCTTGCAGCAAATAGACGTCGCCCAGATGATCCCGAAGTTCCGCGTCATCTGAATCCATGCCATAAAGTGCGCGACGGATGAGTTCCTCCGCTTCTTGCGCCTTCCCTTGTTTATAATAAATCCAACCCAGGCTGTCAAGGTAATAGGGATTTTCCGGGTCTTGTTTCAGCGCGCGATTCAATAACTCCTCCGCCTTGTCGAGGTGGACGTTATGCTCGGCGTAGAAGTAGCCTAAAAAATTCAATACGTCCGGATCATCAGGATTAATTTCCAGATAGGCAACGAGATGTTTTTCGGTGTTCTGAAAATCCCCTGATTTTTCATAAGCGACGGCGCTGTGGTAATGCGTATGTTTTGAAACAACGCCGTTGGAATGGATGGTGAGAAGCGTGTCAATGGCTTCGGCGTATTGTTCCAGGAATAGTAATAACCGGGCCCTGAAAAAGGCAAGGGGGGGAGAAAAGGCCACGAAATCGTTCAGAGAATCCAGCATGGCGAATATTTTTTGGCTCGTGGCCTTCTCGTCAAACATGTTTAACACGGCGGCAATAAACAGGTCGCTTTCCGCTTCCACATCGTCCAGCGAAAAACGGTCGTCCCAAGGGGTTGATGGTTGTTCGGCCAATGGAACGGTGCGCAGCAGATCGCAGGCGAATATGATGTCCGCAAACAAATAAGCGCCCGCCTCAAGCGCGAATTGCTGCGCCCGCTCGGTTTGTTCCAACTCCAACAGAATCCATGCGTACTGCAGATAATGTTTGGGCGCGGCTTCGTTGCCGGCCATCAACAGTTCCAAGGTGTACCGCGCCTTTTCCAAATGTCCGAGGCGCGCCAAGGCCGCGGCGCGATATTCCAGCGCGGCCACATCGCCCGGGCGTTCCGACAAATACAGATGCATCTCCTCCGCACAACGTTCAAAGTCGCCCAATTCAAACAAGGTCAAGGCCAGGAAGAAGTGCGCCTGGGTTATGCGGGGTTCGAGCTCGAGTACGCGTTGAAAGGTGTCGCGGGCGTATTCAACATCTTTGATCCGGGCAAGGTTTATCCCCAACTGGTAATACAGCGCCGCGCTGTTGGGACTGCGTTCGATAAGTTTTTCGTAGATATCTATGGCGGCGACAAGATCGTTCGTGCTTTCCTGAAGTTCGATCAGCGCGCCGTAGCCGGTGAGGTTGTCGGGACTTATCTCGATGGTTTTCATGAAAGCCGCAATGGCTTCTTCTATGTTGCCGAGGCGGTGGTTCAACTCGCCGTACACAATCCACAGTTCAGCCGTGTCCGGCAAGCGCTTCAGCGCGTCACGGCAAATAGAAAGCGCTTTTTCATGGTCGCCGTTGCGCAAGTGGGCGCGAATCAACCGCAATCGCGGCGCCAGCGCCATCTCGTCCAAATTGATTACCGCCGTCCATGCCTCCGCCGCGCGTTCCATCTCGCCGCGGCGTTCGTACATCATGCCCGCAATATGAAGCGCATACGCGCGCGCCTGTTTGGTGACGGGAGCGGTGCGCCCCCAATACGTGTCCGCACCGGTAATAAAGGACAGGGTGGCGCAGCCGGCAAGCATTAGCAATGTCGCCGCCGTCACTATGGCGCTTTTATAACCGTGCAATAACATCTGCTTTATCGTATTCCAACGCGGATAGTTCACGAACCACGAAATTCCTTTCGTTTATTTATGCGAGCCCTGTTACGTCGTTCACGGGCTGACGCGGGCGTTGCCCGCAACCCAGATTACATATTTTCTTCCTATGTTGCTCACGTTTTAGCGTACCGCTGCGCTAAAACGGCAGCTCTGCCGCTCTGGGCCTTTTCGTCGCCAGGGGCGCAAAACTCCTTCTATGTTCCGGACAAGGCCCCAAGGCCCCAAGCGCCGCCAAATGCTCGCGTGTGCCGTAGCCTTTATGCCGGGCAAACCCATATTCGGGATACCGGGCGTCCAGCGCCAGCATTATCCGATCCCGCGTCACTTTTGCCACGATACTGGCCGCGGCAATATTCAAAGAGCGGGCGTCCCCCTTGATCACGCGCAATGAGGGCTGCGCCAAGCCCGCCAAATCATAACCGTCAACGAGGACAAAATCAGGCGTTTCAGACAAAGAAGCGACTGACTCGAGCATGGCTGAAATATTGGCATGTTGAATGCCGTTCCGATCTATTTCTCCGGCGGACTTGACGGAAACACCGACAGCATTTCCTGATGACATAATCTTATCATAAAGCGATTCCCGTTGTGTTGCTGACAATCGCTTCGAGTCGTCCAGACCGGAGAGCGGCGCCGACAACACAACGGCTGCCGCGACAACGGGGCCCGCCAGCGGACCGCGACCCGCTTCATCGGTTCCCGCAACACGCGAAAAACCCTGCGCCCATAACGTCGCTTCGATGGAGAGCATGGCGCACAGCCGTTCCCGTTCTGCGGGGGCGAAAGATTCGCGTGTCCGTTCCAAGAACGCCTCGGCGGTCGTTTGTATTGCCATAAGCCTAAAGTCTACTTTATCTGTAGCGTTTCAGTTGACGCAAATTTTCCATCGGAAACTCTGCTATGATATATGTATCAACACCTTCATGACGCCCGGGTCTTCCGCCCGGGTCATGGCGTAGGCCGCATCTTCAAGCGGATAGGATTCGGAAATCATGGGACGCGTCTCCACAGTGCCCAGCGCAAGCGCCTCCAGCGCGGGACGGAACGGGCCGCAACGCGAACCGATAATCCGCACTTCGTTTACAACAGCAATCTTGGAGTCCATGGACAACGGCGCAGCGCAGGTGGTTTTGAGGATTATTGTTCCTTCAGACCGCACCAGCCCAAGCGCCCGCTCAAAGCCACCGGGAGCGCCGGTCGCGTCCACAACGATATCCGCCTGTTCATAAAGGGGCTCGTTTGCAAGCAGGGTGGGAATGCCGTGGGAAGACAGCAAATCCAGTTTCCAGCGATGTTTCCCCACGCACACAAGGTTTTTGGAATGAAGCCAAAGCGTTTGCGCAACCAATTGGCCGAGTTTGCCGTCACCCAAAACGACAATTTGGTCGTCGCCGGTGATGGGGGTCTGTTCGGTTATGCGAAACGCCGCGGCAAGCGGTTCCGTAAACACGGCGACATCATCCCGTATCGCGTTTGGCACAACGTGCAGATTGTCCTCCGGCAGCGTCAGGTATTCCGCAAACGCTTTGGCTTCATTCCAAAAACCTTGTGTGCGTGGGGAAACATCGCTGGAAACTGGATTTGCTGTCTTCCCACGGCATTCCCACCCTGCTTGCAAA
>DSBB01000113.1 GCA_011046175.1 Candidatus Hydrogenedentota bacterium
ATGTAGGGGCGCTTCCATAACAACACAAGGGAAACAACGCTTATGACGGTCAGCGTCGCAACAGACGCCAAAAACAGCCAGAGGTATTGTTGTTCCGCGTATGCCTCGAAATACGACAGTCTGTAGGGCGCCGCCAGATGACCCAAATACCGCGCATATCCCGTGATGACGAAGTAAATGGCGTCCGGTATAGTGAGGCGCATTACATGGTATCGAATCTGGTCGTATTGCATTTTCCCGTAAAAAGCCAGAAACGCGCCCATAAAGGAAAGCGCAAAAAAAGGCGCCTTTTCAACGGCGAGATTCACCGCGGCGCGGCAGGTTGCGCCCAATCTGCGAAACGAAATCTCTATGCGTCGCAGCGGCCAGTAGTCAAGCAACAACAACACAACAGGCAGCATTACAATGATTTGTTTGCAGAGCAGCCCAAGCCCCATGAAAAGCACCGAACACCAATAGGCCCTCCGTGATTGTTCTGTGGCGTAGCGGCGATAGGCATCCACACTCAACAGCATAAAAACCGCCTGCATCACCTCATTGCGCGACCCCGTGGTGCTTACAACGCTCAATTGGACGGGATGCACCGCCATCAAAAGCGTCGCCACCCATACGACGGGAAAATTCTTCACCAACCGCAGCATAACCCAGAAAAACAGCCATGTACAGGCAATATGCCACAAAAGCGTAACGCTATGATATCCCCCTGGCCAGTATCCAAAGAGTTGGCTGTCAATCATAAAAGTGAGGTTGGGCAGCGGCTGATACAACGCCAGATTCGGTTCCGTAAACGCCCATTTGATATTTTCCCACGTGGGCCCCGTCATAATGTGTTCATTTTCAAAGATCATCTGCGGGAGATCAACCGGGATAAACGTAAAAGTTATGTTGTGTCCGAAGGTTACCACGCACAACAAGGCAACCAGCGCCATTACCTGATATTCCCGTCTGCGCCACCAGCCGTGCGGGGCCGATGTTGGAATATCTTGCGAAACCGGAACAGGCGCCGCTGCCGGCGCGGCATCGGCGATTTGTCCTTTCTTTTTTTTGCTTCTCTTTTTCGTCATAAATCAATAATGCCTTTTCGCGGATATGTAGTTTGCTCACATAAACCATGCTGAATACCGGCAACCCCCAAACACGCGCCAACTAAGTGGCCGCAGCCCCCTTGCCGTTTTCGCGCTGTTTTATCGCAGTATATTTCAATACAGGCGGCATGTACAACTTACTTTCCGCGTTTGCCTGAACCATTACACTCAGACCTTCCCGTGTTATTGTATAACCATCAGAAATTTGGTGAAACTATTGTTGTTGGCAAACAGTCTAAATGCATCAGGCGCTTAACGCCGGTTGGCTGGCAATTATTTGTCAAATTGCCGTATGTTGTTCATACGATTTCGCTTGTTAGCGTAAAGAGCGCGAGGGTTACCTTTTGCGTCGGCGCTGCAGGCGCCACTTCTTCCGGGCGAAGTCCCGGACGAAGCGTAGCACCTTATCGGCCAGAAACCGCGATCAAGAAAAAGAAGTTGGGTATGTTGTTCACGCTTCAGCGTGCGGGGTTGCGTGTATGACTCAGAGTTTGTGTACTACTGCCGCACACTGAAGCGTGAACAACATACAAAGAGAATAATCAAATCTGGGTTGTGGGCAAAGCCCGCGTTAGTTGTACTTTGATAATATATATGAGGGTATCCTTTAATTAGCAGAAGCCTTGGGGAAAACCGGTGGCCAACGGTGATTCCAGCGGTTACACGATATATGTTGCAGGTTATCGTTCAGGTTTGAAGGAGACTATCGTGAAAGGGAAGAAGCGATTGTTGCTGGCGCTTGTGGGACCGCCGCCCAAGGAACTGCTTTATGTGACGCCGCCGCTGGGGTTGATGTATATTGCCGCATGGCTGCGCGAACAGTTTGCACTCGACATCCGAATTGTAAATCAGCGCCTCGAAAAATGGACCACGGAGAGGTTGGCACGGGAGATAATCGAATATGCGCCGGATATTGTCGGCTTGGGATGTATGACCCCTTCAGCGTACGCGTTGCCAGAACTGACCAAAGCCGTTCGCAAGGCGCTTCCCAAATCTTTGATCGTGCTGGGCGGCCCCCACGTGGCAGCCTTTGGCGCCGAGGCGCTTGCGTCAACGAGTGCGGATGTGGCAGTACCGGGTGAGGGCGAAGTGGCCATGGAACAGATTGTCCGGGCATTTCTTGAAGACGACAGCATGGAAAACGTACCGGGCATTTTTAGACGTGAACAGGACGGAACGGTTGTCACCAATGAGGGAACGGCGCCTTTTGTCGAGGATTTGGATTCCATGCCCATGCCCGCCTACGATCTAATAGACCACCGTCAGTACAAGTGGGCGTATTCCATGACAGTGGTGCCCAACCGGAATTACCTTTCTCTTTTCAGCAGCCGCGGTTGCCCCTATGGTTGCATCTATTGCCATAACATTTTCGGGCGCCGTTTTCGCGCACATTCACCGGAACGCATGGTCGAGGAGATAAAGTATTACATCAAAAAATATGGAATTGATGAGATTGAGTTTGTGGATGATTGCTTTAACCTTGATAGAAAGCGGCTCTTATCCTACACGGAACTCCTTTTGCGGGAAGTTGGCCCAATCAAAACCACTTTTCCGAATGCCATACGCGGCGACTTGCTGGATGAGGAAACCGTGCTGGCGTTGGTAAATGGGGGTTTGTATTACACGGCGCTGTCCATGGAATCCGGTTCGCCGCGCATACAGAAAGTTATCGGGAAGAACCTTGACATACCCGCGTTTCTCAAAGGCGTCGAATTGTGCGCGAAAAACGGCGTGTTCACCACCGGGTACAACATGCTTGGCTTTCCCACGGAAACCGCCGCCGATATGGAAGCCACAATCCGCGAAACATCAGAATCGTATTTGCATTTTTCCACATTTTTCCGGGCAACACCCTTCCCGGGAACGAGCATGTATGAATACGCCCGGAAGCATTGCCCCGAAAAACTCGCCGATATCTCCTATGATGAAATGGAATATTCCCTCATGCGAATCAATCTGTCCGCTGAAAGCGACGAGGTTTTTGACTATTATGTGAGAAAGGCATACCGCTCCTTCTATCTGAGGTTTGACAGAACCTGCCGCATATTGCGGGATTATCCCAAGCCTTACATACTGCCGCTTTTCCTTCACGACATCGTCAAGCGCGCTTGGAACAGGCTTGTATAATGCCCGGGAAAATTGCCTTGCGCGTTCCGGCCGCCTGCGGCGTCAGTGTCCCGCCCCGTGTGGTGAAACCCCGCTTTCCGTCTGCGCGTCATGAACAGAGCATGCCGCGCCGCGCTTGACGAAGGGAGCCAAGAAATTGGCGCCGGTTTGCTATAATTGCCCTTGCAGTCTTTTACGCTGGAAATCAACAGGAGCGATACAAAATGAAGACATTGGTAACAGGGGGCGGCGGTTTCCTTGGCCGTTATATTGTGGAACAATTGCTTGAACGCGGCGATGAGGTGGTGGTGGCGGCTCGCGGCGATTATCCCGACGTGACGGCGTTGGGCGCTCGGCTGGCGCGCGGCGATCTGGCGTTGCCGGAAACCGCGATGAAAGCCTGCGAAGGGGCGGACGTGGTGTTTCATGTGGCGGCGAAGGCCGGGTTCTGGGGCAAATACAACGATTTCCACCGCGCAAACACGCTCGCCACGGAAAATGTCGTTGCCGCATGCAAGGCGTGCGGCGTGGGAAAACTTGTGTATACCAGCTCGCCCAGTGTCGTTTTTGACAACCGGCATCACTCCGGTTGCGATGAATCTTATCCCTATCCCGAAAGCTACGAGAGTTTTTATCCTGTCACCAAGGCGATTGCCGAGCGACAGGTTATGGCTGCGAACGGCGATGATTTGCTTACCGTTTCACTGCGTCCCCACCTTATCTGGGGGCCGCGCGACCCGCATATTCTGCCCGGCATCCTCGAACGCGCCCGCGCGGGGAAACTTATACAGGTGGGCGACGGCGCCAACATGGTGGACATGGTTTACGTGGAAGACGCCGCGCGCGCGCATTTGCAGGCTGCGGACGCGCTGCAACCGGGATCGCCTCTTGCCGGCGCCTGCTATTTCATCACTCAGGATGAACCCGTCAACTTGTGGGCGTGGATTCGTGAAATTCTGAACAGGCTTGATATAGAACCGCCGCGCCGCAGCATCTCTCTCGGGACGGCGCGCGCCCTTGGCGCGTTCATGGAACTTGCCTGGCGCGTCCTGCCGCTGAAGGGGGAGCCGCGGATGACCCGTTTCCTTGCCAGCGAGCTGGCCTTGTGCCACCATTACGACATTTCACGGGCAAAAAAGGACTTCGGCTATCGTCCGCAATGGACCATGGCCGAAGCCCTCGAAAGGACCATCCCCTATCTTCGCAGCATAATCACGTAATCCGTTATGGCGTTACCCAGACATCGTGATATTGCACCACTTCGGGGATGATGCGCGTGCGAATTTCGTAATAACCGCCTCCGTTTTTCCGTCCGGTGGCCGGGTCAAAAGCCTCAGGAATCCACTCCTTATATTCTTCCCGACGTTGCGGCTGCAACACCACGGCCTGCCGTTCCCACCGCCCGGCGGGCGCGGCGCTCACTGCGGCGGGCGCGGGGGCGGGCGCAATATGGTTGCTGTTCATGGAGGCGTTTATAAGCGCGCCGGCCAGTCCGGCGACAGCGTTTATCATGGCCGCGTCCCGGTA
>DSBB01000543.1 GCA_011046175.1 Candidatus Hydrogenedentota bacterium
CCCGGGACCGCACCCATGTCTTCCGCATTGGACTGGCGTTGCACGCGGTTTATTATGCGGCGCTGCTGTATCTGCGCGAGGACGCCCCGCACTACGCCGCTTATCTTGGCGCGTTGCTCGGCGTTACCTGGGGCTTTTTCTGGGCGGGCAACAACACGTTTCAGTTTGATTTCAGCGCCGACATGCAAAGCCGCGAATATTTTCTGGGCATGATATCCGCCGTCAACAATGGGGCGCGGCTTTTTGCGCCCTTGATCAGCGGGGTGATTATTTCACTTTCCCCCGGGCAGCATTTGGGGTATCGCGTCATATTCCTGATGGCGTTGCTTTTGTATCTTGCGGCCAGCGCGCTAAGCTTCCGCATTCCCCATTCAACAGGCAGACGCGCCTTCCGGCTGAAACGCGTGCTGTTTCCCCCGAAGGAACACCGCGACTGGCGTCTTATCATGCTTGCGTCGGCTTCCTTGGCGGGTTCCTTCCACATTTTCCACTTTCTTCTCGCCATTATCATGTACACGCAGTCAAACAGCGAGGCGCAGGTGGGGGGATACGTTTTTTTGCAGGGTCTGATCAGTATCGCCACGTCGCTTATGGTCGGGCGTTATGTCGTTCCCCAGTCGCGTTCCACATTCATCTTCTGGGGCGTGCTTGCCTTGGCGGCGGCGGGCGTCATCATCAGCTGGAAGATAACAATGACGACGCTGATATTGTTTGCAATACTTCGTTCCATATCACTTCCATTGGTTGGCATTCCCCACATGGGCATCCGCTTTGAAGTCATGCAACGCACCGCTGAAACGCCGGACCAACGCATTGAATACATCTGCGCATGGGAGGTGCCTCTTGCCTTCGGGCGCATCATCATGATGGGCGTTCTTATGGTTTTATACGCCTGCGCGGGGGAGTTTGGCATACGGGCGGCGCTGCTCTTGTTGTGCTTGAACAGGGTAATAACCTATTTGATATTGCGCCGCGTTTCGTTTGTTCGCGATCCCTCGCCGGCGTGAATTTCGCCGCCTTTTCCGGGTATGATGATGGGCGCAGTGAACAGCGCAAAAGGGAATTTTATGCTTTACTTGCTGTCCAATTTTCCTCTGTATGCAGGAAACAACCTGATGGCCGGTCTGGCCGTAGCCGTAATTTTGCGTTCCGCGTTCTCGTGTTTCGGCGCGACGGATGAATACGACTGGCCGCAGTACGCTGAAAATCCCTTTGTCATTCCATTGGATATTCCCGCTCCCCGGGATTCGGCGGGCGGCATTGTCGTGGCCGACCTGGACGGCGACACGCGCATGGATTTTCTGGTTACCGTGCCGGGACATATTGCCGCTTATTCCAACGACGGTCGAAAGTTATGGACGCTCGATGTTAATTTGTGCGTTGGCGGCTCTTCAGAGCGTGAAGGCCTTCCCGGCCACCACGGTCCTGGCGTGCAGGCGGGCGATACCGACGGCGACGGCAAAACGGAGGCGCTTTTTCTGACGAAAGAGAACGCGCTCGTCGCGGTGAACGGCGCAGACGGCGTCGAATTGTGGCGCGCCAAGCCGCCGTGGCCGGACGGCGCCGAGCGGTGGGAGCATCTCGTCATTGCCAATTTTCGAGGCAAAGGGGATCGTGATCTGTTGCTTCAGGCGACAAACAAGGACGGCTATCGGGTGGGACGCTATCTGGCCGCGTATGCCGTCAGGGATTTGAAATCCGGGAAATACGAAGCGTTGTGGGAACGCGATGATTTTCTCGCCTGCGCTCATAACGGCGCGCGCGTTGCCGACATCACAGGCAACGGGCGTGACGAGGTGTTGGGTGGTGACATCATTGACCACAAGGGCGCGTTGTGCTACAAAATTCCGTTGGAGGGTCATATAGACGCAATTACGGCGGCCCGCGTGCGTCCGGAGATTGACGGCCTGCAAGTGATCGCGGTGGAAGAAGGCGGCCCGCAGCGTGTGTTTCTGTATAATCACGAAAGCCTTGTCTGGGCGACGGACCACAAGAATCAGGAGCCGCAGAATGTTGCCGTCGGCGATTTTGACGTCAACCGCCCCGGCAAGGAGATTTGGAACAGAAGCCGTTACAATGAATATCAAAAGCCTTTTGTCTTTGACGCTTATGGGACGCTTATCGCTGATTATGAACTCGCGCAGGTCGCGCCCGAAGGTTGGACGCTCAGCGGTGTGGAAGTGATTAACACCATCCACTGGACGGGGGAAGCCAATCAACTGGCGGCGGCGAAAGAGCGCCATGAAGACGGTGACGTGGCGGTGTTTGATCCGTTAACCGGTGTTTTTGTGGAACATTTTCCCGAGACGGCGGCGCGGCTGTATGTTGCCGACGTATCGGGCGACTGGCGGGAGGAGATATTGGTAATCAGCGGCAATGAGTTGCATATTTACCACAACCCAGCCCCGAATCCGCGGCCTGACGAGCCGCGTCTCTGGCGCGAGGCCCACTATCGCCGCCTGAAAATGACGTGGAATTATTACAGCCCGTGAGCAAAGAAGGAGCGTCCCGGGCAATGATGGTATAATAACGGCGGTGTGTCTGTGGTTGCGAATGGGAATCCGGAGCGGCATGTATGAGCATAAGAATTCGAGCCAATTTTCTGTTATGGTGTTGCGCGATGGCTTACGCCGCGCTTTCAAGCGCGGCAATTCAAGGCGATTTGATAGAAGAACTGGTCGCGAAAAGCGAACCCACGGTTCTCATCATTGAAGGCTTGCGCGCCGACGGCGGTTCGACGCAAAGCAGCGCGTGCGTGGTGCAAAAAGACGGCCTGATACTCACCACGGCGCACCAAGTGATTGGCATAGAGAAATTGACGGGACGCCGCGCCGATGGCGTTACGTTCCCCTTGTCGGTCGTCGAAATTGACGAGGAGCGCGAGATTGCGTTGCTGCGGGCGAATAGAACGTTGCCGGCGGCGGCCGCTTTGGGAGACGCCCGCACACTAAGCGCGGGCGCGCTGTTGGTTACCATCGCCACGCCGGTGAATCTTGACTTCACCGTCGCCACCGGCATCGTCGCCAACACCAGCCGCACCTATCGCGGCTTCCCGGTCATCCAGGCGGAACTTACCGCGGCGCCGGGGTCGAGCGGCGGGCCCGTTTTCAATAAAAAAGGCGAAGTCGTCGGCCTGATTATGGGCGTGCTGGAGGAGCAGGACTGGGTCACCATCATAATACCCATTAACAACGCCTACTCCATGCTTGAACGCCACGGCGTATATCGCGCCTCGCTGCCTTCTGATTTTCACGAGCAGGAATTGGCGCCCGTATCCGGCATATCGCAGGTGGAATTGCGCGCTCTCGAAGCATACAATAACGGCACAAAGACAGCAGACGCCGCCGGCAAGGCTATTTATTACAAAAGAGCGGTGGAATTTCTTCCCGCCTTTTATGAAGCGTGGTTTAACCTTGCCGTGGCGGCGCATAACGCCGGCGATCAGGAGACAGCGTTAAAGGCCTATCAACAGGCGCTTGCGCTCCGTTCGGAGAGCGTTGAAGCGCGGCGCAATCTCGGCAGGCTCCACATTGCAATGGGAAATTTTGCCGAGGCGATTCGATTGTTTGAGGAAGTCGTTTCCCTGCGTCCGGCCGCGCCGCAATCCTATAACGATTTGGCGGAGGCCTACAGAAAAGCAGGCGACACGCACCGCGCCATTACCTTATTCAATGAGGCGATTGCCCAGGATGAGCGTTACACCAACGCCTTGTTTAATCTCGGCTTGACATACGTTCAAAGCAATGAGTGGGAACTCGCTTACGACGCATTTGAGAGGTATCTCGCGGCGGCGCCCGGCGCCGCAGACCGGGAAAAGGTCAAATCATGGATGGATTCAATCAAAGAACGCTTAAAACATTGAGGAAGGATTGAACCGATGGAAAACAACGCCGCTCCTGAACGGCTGGGACGCTATGAGATAATCCGCGAACTTGGCAAAGGCGCCATGGGCGTGGTTTACGAGGGGCGCGATCCGTCATTGGGACGCCGAGTAGCCATTAAAACCGCCCGGCGCGACATCATCGAGCGTTCCGGATTGGCAAAGGAGATGATGGAGCGTTTTCTGCGCGAGGCGCGCGCGGCGGGCATGTTAAACCACCCCAACATCATTACCATTTACGATGTCGGCGAGGAAGAGGGCGTCGCCTATATCGCCATGGAGTTCCTTGAAGGCAAGGATTTGAATACCATAATCACCGAACAGCGGAAGTTCGATGTTGAAACGGTGGCAAATTACGGAGCGCTTATATGCGAGGCGTTGGCCTGCGCCCACGATCAGGGCGTGTTTCATCGCGACGTGAAGCCCGCCAATATATTTATTCCCAGCCAGGGCGTGCTCAAGGTGGTGGATTTCGGCATTGCCCGCACGCACGACTCCACCTTGACCCAGGACGGCGCGTTAATCGGCACCCCCACTTATATGAGCCCGGAACAGTTCATGGGGCAAAAGGTGGATGCGAGGTCTGATCTTTTTTCTGTGGGCATCATTCTTTATGAAATGCTGACGGGCGAAAAACCGTTTACCGGCGAAGCGCTGACGACCATCATGCATCACATCCTGAAGAGCAATCCCGCGCCGCCGCACGAGTTGAACTATCTGGTTCCGGAGGCCCTCAGCGCGGCGGTTATGCGAGCCTTGTCCAAACGGCCCCAGGAACGTTATTCCAATGGCCGCGCCATGGCCGCTGCATTGCGC
>DSBB01000154.1 GCA_011046175.1 Candidatus Hydrogenedentota bacterium
CATCCGGATTGCCGCCGTCCAGCACGCTTATGCCGTCCCGGGCGTCGGGAGCAGGCCCTTCCGTTCTGTCTCCGACGCGACAGCGAACATGACGCAACAACACGTCATGGGTATTTATGATTATTCCCGCCCCGATAATGGTAATGCCGGGCGAGGGAGCGGTTTCACCCGCCACTGTTATAAAGGGATGGGATATAACGAGGGCGTCCCGCATGTCTATGATCCCGCCCACCTCGAACACGACAACGCGCGGTCCGGGCGTTTGAAGCGCCTTTTGCAGGCTGCCTTCACCGCTGGGGTTCAAGTTGGTTACACGGACTATCTGGCCGCCCCGTCCCGCGGGCGTGTCAACACCGAAACCCTCGATACCGGGTATGACCCGCAGTGATTTCGAGTAATCGCGCACAGCGTCCGACAATCCCGGGCGCATCCCTCCGGATGAACAGCCCGCGCACATCGCAGCGATAAGAATCGTCATGAGAAGAGGCTGGCGCGATGGACGCATGCTAACGTCTGATCCCCATGTCCATGCCGCCTATCTCGCGCTGACCCTTGGTGAGTCCCTGCATGCGCAGCTGCAAGTCTTTTGCGCTTGAAGCGTACTGCAACGCAATTTCCGCGGAGATTTTCTTGGCCTTCCAGAGGTCGTACAGGGATTGGTCAAAGGTCTGCATCCCGTATTGTTCCTTGCCTTCTTCAATAAGCTTCACAACATCCTTGAAAGGGCGGCCCTGTTGGATGAACTCGCGCACCGTGCGCGTGCCGATAAGAATTTCGGCGGCCACCACACGGCCCGTTCCCTCGGCCACCGGCAGGATTCGCTGCGAGCAGATGCAGCGCAACACGCTGGCCAGCTGGTTTCGTATTTGCGTTTGCTGCTGCGCCTCGAAGAACTCAAGGATGCGGTGCAGCGTTTCCACTGCGTCCACAGTATGCAGCGTGGAAAGCACAAGATGCCCCGTTTCCGATGCGGACAACGCCGTGCGTACCGTTTCCGTGTCGCGCATCTCGCCGATGAGGATGACGTCAGGGTCCTGACGCAAGGCGGCGCGCAACGCGTTGCCAAAGGAAAGCGTATCCTGCCCAACTTCGCGTTGCGTAACAATGCCCTTCTTGTTTACGTGCATGAACTCGAGCGGGTCTTCAACCGTTACGATGTGGTCTGAACGGGTCGAATTAATGCGATCAATCATGGCCGCCAGCGAAGTGGATTTGCCGCTTCCGGTGGGGCCGGTAAACAGAACGAGTCCGTTACGCAGGCTGCACATCCGCGCAAGAATGGGCGGCAGATTCAGTTCTTCAATCTGCGGCGCCACAAGGGGCACGGTGCGTATGACAATGCGCGGCTTGCCGTCGTCCATGCACACGTTGACGCGGAAACGGGAAATATCCTTCAACATATAAGAAACATCCATTTCCATGTTTTTCTGAAAGTCTATCCGCGCCTGTTCATCGGCGAGCATGTCTACTATCGAGAAAATATCGCCGCCGGTGACAATATCCATTTCTTCAAGCCGTTGAAGTTGTCCGTCCACCCGCAATAACGGCGGCGCCCCCACTTTCAGATGAACGTCTGAAGCGTTGCGCTCCACAGCGATCATAAGCAAGCCGTCAAAATCCAATGCCATAAACGATAACTCCTTGTTTCCAGTGCAACTTAACGTGAAGTTACGCGCATCACACTGCCGCGGACAACGCGACTTCACACTCCGCGCAGTTCAAACCAATCGTCGGTTCACCTGTTTTTTTGCGCGGCGAACAAGCGATAACCTCTTGAACGCGTCATCCAATATATCACAATCAGTGTTCCCGGCAACAATAGCCCCGCTCCCGCGGCCAGCGCCAATGCTTCAGGGAAGAATAAGGCGGCGGCGACGAGGACAAGAACGGGCGCCAACAGGATTCGCACAAGGCGCGCCGCCCACCCGTGGGACGCCACAAAATCGGCAAGAGGCACACCGCCGCGATAATATATGTCCACGCATGCGGTGCCCACAGACGAGTTCAGCAGCATCCGGTCTCGAAAAATCCTGAGCAGCGTTAATTTGCCCGAGGTGGGCACGCCATACGCGGCCGTGGCAATCATGCACGGGCTGGGCGGCTCCTCCGCCAGCCACAGTATTCCAAAAGCAAGGGCGACCACGCCGCCAAAAGCAGCGTATTCGCGCCAAGGAGGTTTGTTCAGAAAACATGGAAGCGGATTCTTGTCCGCGTCCTCACCTTCGCCTTCACCTTCTGTAAATTCGCCCTCGCCTTCTGTAGATTCGCCCTCACCCTCTCCAGATTCGCCTTCGCCTTCATCTTCTCCATAGAGTTCGGTTTGTTTGGCGAACTGCGTCAACAACAACGTCATGGCAAGAGCCCGTTCTTCACGGGTCTTTCCAGAAAAATTCGCGGCGCAAACGCCGGCGGAGAGAGAACACCATACCACAACCCCGGCCAGTGCAACGCAAGCCCCCTTTATAATTTGGCTGTTGCCCATAAATTAACCCTGGTTTGCCTGTTTGACACGCTCTTTTCTACCCACATAGTATAGGCGTGAAGCGTTGGCGATGCAAGCGCGCAAACAAACCTTTCCACACGGTGGCGGAGACTTACGGTTCTACGGCTTCATTGTTATCGCCGCCGTCCGGCGGCAACTCTTTTTCCTCAAGTCGCGGTGAAGAACCATTTGGCGGAAAATAGCGCTCCTCAGTCACCGTGTCCACAACGACATCGTTCTCAATAATCTTGACGCCCGGCGGCACGAGGAAGCGCGCGCTGTCGAGGTCGGCGTCAGCCTGGGGAACGATTTCGTCTATGTCTATGAAAAGTTGTGATTCTTCGTCGTTCACAATATGGATTCGATAGGGCAGATAATCCTCTTCGCGTAGGTGAAGGTTCACTTCCATAAAATATGCGGCCTCGTCCGTATCCTGGCGCGGCTCGATTTTGATGCCGTGCATGCCCTTCGGATCATGGGTAATCATCAGCTGCACCGCGTATGCCCTTCGCAACGCCTCCGTGTTGTCATCGAAACCCAGGAAAAAGATGTCCGCTCGCGGGTGGTCTTCAATATTAAAAACGGTTAATTGCCGTATTTCGGCGTCATACTCGTAACCACGTCTTCCGTCCACCAGGATGACTCGCTCCGGCTCTTCCGTCTTGAACATGATCCGGCGCGGCCTGGAATAAACAAGCGTTCCTTCACTCGTTATTACCTCGTCCGGCAACAGGGTGCGCTGCATGAAATGGGCGCGCAGAGCCCCGATGCCGTCGCGTTTCTCCTTGAAAGCGCGGAAAAACGCGTCAAAATCGCTCTCTTGACCGCCCGCTCCGAACGCGCTCAAGAGAAGCATGGCCGCTGTTATGATGGAAATGGTTTTAGAATCCATGATGTTTGTCATCGTCATCGTCCTGCGTTCCCCCGTTTCCCGCCGGGTGGGAAACGCTGATGTCGTTGCCGTCGTCCGGCTTCCCCCCGTGAAATCCCTTGTCCTCTTCGTCATCGTTTAATGAGACGAAATAATGTTTGTTCTCTTCTTGCGCGGGTTCATTGATTTTTTCCTCCGCGCGGGGCATGCGATCCAACAGACGCTCGTGCGATTTGAGCACCGCAATAATATCGTCTCGCAGACGGTCCCGGGCCTCGGTAAGGCGGCGGATTTCGGCTTGCAGCGTTTCAGGCAGCTGCTCCATTTTGAACACGGCTTGCGCCCGGGCAAGTTTGGCTTCGGCCAGCAACGCGTCGGCCTGAAAACGCGCGGAGGCAATGATATTTTCGCTCATTTTTTGACTGCTCACCAACGCGCTGCGAAGCGAGTCTTCCATATCGTGGAGTTTTTCGAGTTCCTCTTTTTGCTCTTCCGTCTGCTGCTTTAACTGCCGGTTCCGCGTTATAACCGTCTCGAGCGCATCCGCGGCGCGCTCGAGCAGCGCGTCCACCTGATCTTTGGAGTAGCCAAAAAAGAGGTTTGTTTTCAGTTCCGCATTATAGAGGTCGCTCGGCGTGAGGGCATGCTCCTCCCCCAATACTTCTGAAACCACCCGGTCTGTTCGCATGGCGCAAGTCCTTATGATTGGCGTCCACTATGTCCGCGTTTATTTTCCAAGTTCGCGCGAGCGCTCCGCTGCGGCATGATACGCATTGCGCACGATTGTATCAAAATCTGCGTCGCGCAACACTTCCAGCGCCGCGAAGGTGGTGCCGCCTTTTGACGTTACTTGTTCTCGTAAAACGTCCGGCCGCTTGCCCGAGGATACAAGCAGCTTTCCCGCGCCCATAAGCGTCTGGCCTGCCAGTCGAAGGGCGACTTCTTCCGGCAGATTCTCGGCGACCGCCGCTGCGACCAGACATTCCGTGAGATAGAAGAAATAAGCGGGGCCGCTGCCGCTCAACGCCGTGACAGCGTCCATCTGGGACTCCGGCAACACTTCCACTATTCCCACCGCCTCGAAAATGGCGCGGGCGGCGGCAATGTCCTTTTCGCCGCAGGCGCTATTGCAGGCAAGCGCCGCCGCCCCCGCGCCCGCCAGGGCCGGGGTATTGGGCATGACGCGGATAATTCTTGCCTTTTTCCCAAAACGGTTTTGCAACGCGGCGATGGAAACGCCCGCCATAATCGAAATGATCCGGACATCCGCCCGCGTTTCGCCAAGCAGCGGCGCAAGGGCCGCGTCCAATGCCTGCGGTTTCACCGCCAATATC
>DSBB01000532.1 GCA_011046175.1 Candidatus Hydrogenedentota bacterium
CTCACAATGGTGACGCCTATGGGCGGCAGGCCGGCGAGTTGGCCTGTGGGTTGGAACGTCGGGCCGGTCAGATGAAATCCCAATTCGATGTTTTGCTGGGTCATGCGGAACCCCTGCACATTGAAATAGTCGCGCAAAAGCGGTATCTGGTCGGCAAGGTCCGGCGTTATGGCAACGTCAATTCTGTAGTCAAGGTCTCCCTCCATTACCCAGACGCCATTTCCCGTGATGCGCATGCCTTCCGAGTCAATCACCAAATCGGTGGTGTGTATCTGGTCTCCCTCGATGCGGACTTTCGAGGAAACCTCCTTGAACGTCAGCGCGTCGGGGTGCAGGGCGATAAAACTGTTTCCCAATGTATTGGCCAACATGAACGCGAGCTGTTCTGGAATAAAATGGCCGTCTCGGACGGTGAATTCGCCGTCGGCGCGCATGGTGGCGCGGGGATCATCCTGATCAACCACGTAGATAATGTTGCCGCTAATGTCGCCGGCGAGCACCTCCGGAAGCTCGAGGTGGCGAATGATATAGCCGGCAGGTATGGATTCCCATACGGCTTCAAGATGCATGATATTGTCTTCTTTTTCGTGACGATGTTTCCCCTCAAGGCGTCCACTACCCACATCAGCCCGGAAAAATACAAACCCCGTCTCTTCTTCGTTGTTGTATATTTCAGCGGCAAAATTGTTCCCCTCCCAGGGCGGCACGGAAATTTTGTCGGCGGAAAGCGTATATGTCCACGGTTGCGGCGGTTTCGGTTCATCGTTTTCCTCTTCTTCGTAATACTCCGGGTCGTCAGGCTCCAGCGGCAGCAACCAATCATCGCCGAAAGGCGGCACATGCGCTTCGCCGGCGTGTACAACCAGCGACGCGCTGCGTTCGACATCCTTGATATCGGTTAATGTTACCAGCACATCCGCATCGCGGCAGACAAGGGGATTCTCGCCGCCGTCGGGGAGGAAGGAGACATAATCAAAATGACCGCCGATTTTGGCAATGTCATCGCCAAATACATCACCCACAAGATTGGACTCGTAGTAAGCGTCCTGACAGGCGGTGCCCAGCGCCGTATACGGTATCTGGACGCACTTTCCAGCGCTGTTTATTTCCAGATGCGGCACGTCAACACGAATGCGTTTTTGCTGGAACTTCCCTTCGGCATATACGTAATCGAGGTCGGCAATGATGCGGGTGTCTTCTATGGACGCCTCGCCTTGTACATCAAGCGTTCGCCCGGGAATCATGTCCACCTCGATGGTGTGGATGGAGGCGCCCACGCCAATCGGCTTGCGCAGCCACCACTCAAAAGCCACCATTCCCCGGGTTATATCGGCGTTCCCCTGGAGCCGCAGCCGTCCTTCCGGGCCAAAGGTGCCGCGCGCGCGCAAGCTGATTTCGCCGCCAAGCCAAAGTTTCTTTACCAGATCATGCAAAGGCGTTTGCTCGATATTCGTCAAGGCGCCGTTCACATCAAAAGTTAATTCCCTGTTGGAAAGGCTGTAGCTTGCGGCGCCCGACCAAGGTTTGGTTGAAATGGTGGCGGTTATGGGGCGCAACGACACCGCATCGCCATCGAAGGAAAGCGTTCCGGCAATATTGGACGCAGCCACGCCTAGCATTTCAGCGACAACCGTGCCGTCCACAAGATTGGCGGTGCCGACGGGCATGCCCGAGAAGTCATCCCATGTGACGCTGATTTGTTCAATACGCGCGTTGCCATGAGGCAGCGTTTTATCATTGGGGCGGACTGCAAGGGTTAATAAGGGCGCATAAGCGGCGGCTTTTGTTGTCAGCGAATCAACGGCGCCCTGGGCGCTGACAGTTATACGGGTATCCGGCGATAAAGCGATGTCCAACTCGCCGAAGCGGGCCGCATCGTCTCCCAAATAGGCCGCAAAAAGTGTTTCCGCGGGAATGTTGCTGATTGTCGCGGTCGCGTTGACAACAGGCGGACTTTGGGTGATATCCAAAGTGCCTCGCACATCCATATCGGCAAGGCTGGTATTGGCTTTCCCGTCAAGCAGGCGGATTTTTTGCGCGGCAGCATCCCATTGCAGCGAAGCGTTCAATGCGCCGCCAATGCGTTCCATGCCGGCCGGCGCCGCCGGAAATGACACTTTGTTGACTTCAGCCTCCAATTCTGCGGTGATCTGATGTTTCAGCATGCCAAAAGCGTGTATCCGCGCGGATACGCGACCGTCAACACCTTCAGGCATTTTCAGAAAATGCCTGAGATGCGCCGCCGAAATGTTTTGGATTCCCACCCTTGCATCAATAATATCGGGCAGACGATAGGCGCCTTCAAAAATGAATTCCCCAAAAACATCTTCCGTTGTCGAATTGGCCGTCAAATGCAGCTGCGCCTCGGAAAGATTGGGAGCGTTTGAAAATTGGAGTGAGATGTCCTCGATAAGAACAGGCGCCGTATTTGGCGTGATGTGCAATTCAATGATTGAATTATTGACATAAACCGCGACAGGCGGCAACATTGCCAGCAACTCTTCCGGGGTTCGGCTCGTTCTGTTTTGATTGTTTTTCCTCGGCGCGATCTCTTTTGTGCCGTCAATGACAAGGCGCGCCTTATTGATCTCGGCTTCTCCGATTACGGCGCGTCCCCGAAAAAGTTCCGTCAAGGAAAGGGTCACCTGCGCGGAATCAACATTCAGCGCGGCTTGTCCCATCCCCGGCAAAGGCATGGCAAGGCGCAAGCCCTTGATACGCAGGCTTCTGAGTCCTTTGGTCTCTATGGCGTCAAAGCCGAAATCCACGCCGATGCGCTCGCGCAATGCGTTTGCCGAAAAGGCGCGGGCGTGTTCCATACGATACTTCAAGAACAAAACGCTTACTGACGCTGTCGCCGCCAGCAACAGAAAAACAATCAACGTTGCCGGAATCAGCAGCCGTATACGGGCATTCTTTGTCTGATCTGTTTGCTTATTCTGCAGCAGAGCCGCTCTCCACGTCAGTTGCATTCTTTATCGTCCACGGCAATCCCTTGGCGGTGATGACCTGATCGCGAAGTTTGGTCGTCAGTTCAGGGTGATCACGCAGATACTGCCGGGTGTTTTCCCGCCCCTGGCCGAGGTTGTCACCGTCATAAGAAAACCATGCGCCGCTTTTCTGAATTATCTTTTCTTCAATCGCAAGGTCAAGGATATCTCCTTCACGGCTGATGCCCTCATCAAACAAGATGTCGAATTCCGCCTGTTTGAACGGCGCGCTTACCTTGTTTTTGACTACCTTGACGCGCACCCGGTTGCCCACGTTGTCTTCACGGTCTTTCAGGCTGGAGATGCGGCGTATGTCCAGGCGCATGCTGGAATAAAACTTAAGCGCGCGTCCCCCGGTCGTGGTTTCCGGGCTTCCAAACATCACGCCAATCTTTTCCCGAATTTGGTTGATAAAGATCACAAGCGTTTTGGAACGGCTTATGATGGCGGTAAGTTTTCGAAGCGCCTGCGACATCAGCCGCGCCTGAAGACCCACGTGCGAATCGCCCATCTCGCCTTCAACCTCCGCCTTGGGAACCAACGCCGCAACGGAATCCACCACGATGATGTCAACGGCATTACTCCGCACAAGGCTTTCGCAGATTTCCAGCGCCTGTTCGGCCGTGTCAGGCTGAGAGACCAGCAAATTATTGATGTCCACTCCTATTTTTTCCGCGAAACTCGGGTCCAATGCGTGTTCCGCGTCAATATAGCAGGCGATGCCGCCGGCGCGTTGCGCATTGGCAACCGCATGCAGGGCGAGCGTGGTTTTACCCGAAGATTCAGGGCCGAAGACCTCCACAACACGGCCTCGCGGGAATCCGCCAACGCCCATTGCAATGTCCAACGATAAACTGCCGGAGGAAATTACGGATACGCCTTCCCGAAACGAGTCGTCGCCCAAACGCACCAATGTGCCACGTCCGAACTGTTTTTCCAATTGCGCCATTGCAATATCCAGCGCCTTCACTTTTCCCTTGTCGTCAACATTTTTTGCCATAGCATTTCTCCTTCATTGGCTACTGAAAAAATTTTCATATACGCGTAGTGTGCCAGATTGGCGCGGCAAATTCAACTTCCGCAGCCTCGGGCGCCGTCGCTTTTGGAAGAACATGCTTTTGAAAGAACACGGAACCAGCGGGTACAATATCATACGATGGAATCGTATGGTAGTATCAATTTTTCCGTGTTGGGCGGTGGCGGTGAAGTAGGCGCCAACTGTTTTCAACTGTCAATTGACGGTTACCGCGTTCTGTTGGATTGCGGCACCCATCCCAAAAAAGACGGGGTGGAGTGCCTGCCTGCTTTTGACCTGTTAAGCCGCCCCCCGGATGCTTATTTTATTTCCCACGGGCATGTGGACCATTGTGGGGCTGTCCCGTATTTGTGTAAACAGTTTCCAACTGCGCGCGGATATGCCACCGTGCCTTCGGTGAGCATTATTGATCGCATGTTGCACAACAGCGTTGTCGTTATGGAAATGCTTGCCAAAGAACGGGGGATTGCCGATTATCCGTTGTTTGACCACTATGACGTGGGTTATGCCATGCGTTTTCTCTCCGGCTGCGATTTTTGCAGACCCTTTGCGTTCTGCGAAGGGCTTGACGCGCAAGCCGAATTCATTCATGCGGGACATGTTCTCGGTGGCGCCAGTATTCTTTTCAACCTGCCGGGGCATACGATATTGTAC
>DSBB01000050.1 GCA_011046175.1 Candidatus Hydrogenedentota bacterium
AATTATACATCTTAACGCCTCCTAAATCAACTAAATTTCAAGAACATCCATAAATACAATAAAAAGCGGGGGTTAGGGCTTCAGGAGTTTGTGGCGGGAACCGGCAACTGTTTATAAGGCGTTACAACAGCGCATCGAGGATATGGTGATAATATTCGGCGGGCGTTTTGATACGTCCGAGCAACAAGCCTTCATTCTTAACATTGCCGTGACAATCACTGCCGCCGCTGAGCAACAGGCGCCGGCTTTCCGCAACCGCCATGATTTGCCGGGTAACGGCATGTGTGTGGCTGGGATGCCATGCTTCGAGACCGTCAAATGGCAGGGCAAGCAAGGCGTCCAGCCGTTTCATTATCCAATGTCCCAGTCCCGGATGGGCGATGAAGGCAAGCCCTCGCGCCGTGTGAATCGCTTCAACCGCCAGTTTGATGTTTGGCAATTCTTTCGGCACATACGCCGGGCGGCCGCGGTTGAGATAGCGCTCGAAAGCGCCCTGCACCGTGTCGGCCTTCCCCATGTCGCGCAATGCAACGGCGACATGCATGCGTCCCAGCCCGTTGCCTTCTTCTTTCCCCCGTGTTTCGTCGGCGGGGATGCCCAGCGTGCGCAGCCGTTTGTGGATGGCGCGCATCCGCTCGCGGCGCATTCGCGCAAGTTCGCCCAGCAGTTTTTGCAGTGCGTCATTGTGCGCATCCAAGCCAAGGCCGACCACATGTATTTCGCGCCCATCGAAGGCGGCGCTGATTTCCACGCCGGTCAGGAAACCCATCCCCGCTTTTGTCGCGGCCTGTTGCGCGTCGGCAACCCCCGCTACGGTGTCGTGGTCGGTGAGCGCAATAGCGGTTGCGCCCGCCGCCGCCGCGCGCTCGACCAGCCGCTCCGGCGTTTCCGCGCCGTCGGAGCGGCATGAGTGTAAATGCAAATCCACCCACGCGCTCATGGCGCGACAATCTCCCCGCCGGCGTTGTCGCCATCGCATCGGCGCCCGGAAGAAGCGAGTTTGTCGAGCAAGCCGTTTACAAAGCGCGGCGATTCGGCGTCTCCGAATACATCGGCAAGTTGCATCGCTTCGGCAATTACCACGGTGGTCGGCGTTGCCGGACAGTACAACAGTTCATACAACGCCAGCCGCATGATTACCCATTCAATGCGGCCGACCCGTTCCGGTTTCCAGTTGTTCAGCGATGCGGCAATCTGCGTGTCAAGTGTCTCTTTCCGTTCGCACACGCCTTCAATGAATTCCTCCGCGCAACGGCGCGCGCGTGTTGTGTCGGCGTTTCGGACGGCGCTTCTGTCGGCGGCGGGTTCCTCTCCGTCTTCGCAGGTGTTGCCTGTGAGTGAGACGGGTTCGATGTGCCAGAATTCCGTCAGCGCCTGTCGCCAAGGCGTGTCCACAAACTCGAGACTAAACAGGAACTGAAACGCAAGTTGCCTTCCCAGAGAACGTTCGGCGTGGCGCGGCACGTTACAGTTGCTCCAGCAGGTTCACCATCTCGAGCGCGCCCATTGCGGCGTCCGCGCCCTTGTTTCCCGCTTTGGTTCCTGCGCGTTCGATGGCCTGTTCGATACTGTCGGTGGTGAGGATGCCGAACATGACGGGCACGCCCGTTTCGAGCATGACATGGCCGATGCCTTTGGCCGCTTCCGCCGCCACGTAATCAAAGTGGGGCGTGGCGCCTCGGATGACGCATCCCAGCGCGAGCACGGCGTCGTAATTGCCGGACTGCGCCATGCGTTTTGCCACGAGCGGCACCTCAAACGATCCGGGCGCCCAAGCAATGGTAATGTCGTTGTCGCTCACATTGTGGCGTTTCAGCGCGTCCAGCGCGCCACCCAGCAGTTTCGAGGTGATGAACTCGTTGAACCGGGACACGACAATCCCGATGCGCCTGCCTTCGCCGGTGAAGGTTCCTTGCAGAATTTTTGTCATGGTTGATGGTCTCCTGTTGGTAATATGGACAGTATGGACACAATTTCGGGGACGCCATCAAGCGGCAAAAGCGTTTGACATAAAGAAACACCGACTTATGGTGTCTCCGAAATTGGTTAATCGGACAAGAGGTGTCCCATTTTTTCCTTTTTGGTTTTCAAATACTTTCGGTTTGTTTCACATACGGGCGCTTCAATGGGCATGCGCCCGGAAACGGTCAGGCCGTAGCCCTCGAGTCCGGCGCGTTTCACGGGATTGTTGGTGATGAGCCGCATGCTGGTTATGCCCAGATCGTTCAATATCTGCGCGCCGATGCCGTACTCGCGCGGGTCGGCTTCAAATCCCAGGTGCAGGTTTGCTTCCACCGTGTCCATGCCCTGTTCCTGCAACTCGTATGCCTTGAGCTTGTTTATCAGCCCGATGCTGCGCCCTTCTTGGCGCATGTACACCAACACGCCGCATCCTTCCTCGTCTATCATGCGCAACGCTGTGTGCAATTGGTTGCCGCAGTCGCAACGCAGCGAGCCGAGCACGTCGCCGGTAAAACATTCTGAATGCACCCGGACCAACACGTCCTCCCTGCCCGCCACGCTGCCTTTCACCAGAGCCAGATGCTGGTACGGGTCAATGTCATTTTCATACGCGATGAGCGTAAAACTGCCGTACTCGGTGGGCATGTTCACCTGCGCCACGCGCCGCACCAGTTTCTCATGCTTGCGGCGGTGACGGATAATGTCCGCAATCGAGCATATCTTCAGGTCGTGTTCCGCGGCGAATTTCTCGAGGTCCGGCATACGCGCCATGGTGCCGTCGTCCTTCATGATCTCGCATATCACCGACGCGCGCCGCAATCCCGCCAGCCGCATCAGGTCAATCGAGCCTTCCGTCTGGCCCGTGCGCACGAGCACACCGCCTTCCCGCGCGCACAAAGGGAATACATGTCCCGGTCGCACAAGATCGTCGGCGGTGGACTTCGGGTCGGCGGCAACGCGGATCGAATGAGCGCGATCATGAGCGCTGATGCCCGTGGTAACGCCTTCCTTCGCCTCGAACGATACATGGAAAGCCGTGCTCAATTTTGCCGTGTTTTCCGTCACCATGGGCGGCAGGCCGAGGCGTTTCAGGTCTTCCTTTCCCATGGGCATGCAGATGAGGCCGCGGCCGTGTCTTGCCATGAAATTGATGATTTCCGGCGTGACCGTCTCCGCCGGCGCAACCAGGTCGCCCTCGTTCTCGCGATCCTCATCATCCACAAGGATGATCATATTCCCGTTGTGCAGTTCTTCAAGTATTTCAGGTATGGGTGTGAGCATAATGTTGCCTTAATATAGGGACAGACCACGTAAAAATTTATACTGCCACTGTCTATGTGCCTTATGAGCGGCATTTATTGCGTAGTCTGTCCCTATGTTTTTACTATGTTTTTCATTTTTATGCGAATCCGTGCCGGGCGAGGAAATCGGCGGTGACGCCGCCGCCCGCGTCCCGGTTCATGTAATGCCGAATATGCTTTCCGATGATGTCCGCTTCCAGATTCACCGGATCATTGGGGCGCTTCGCGCCAAGTGTTGTTTGCTTCAATGTGGTCGGGATAACCGCCACGGAAAAGGCGTTGCGTTCCGGCGCCACCACGGTCAGGCTGATGCCGTCCACCGCCACCGAACCTTTCGGCACGAGATACTGCGCCACTTCATCGGGCGCGTTGAACCGCCATAACGAGAACTCGCCCTGATCGGCGATGGCCGCCACGCGCCCCACGCCGTCCACGTGTCCCAGCACAAAATGGCCGCCAAACCTGCCGTCGGCGCGCATGGCGCGCTCAAGGTTCACGGCATGTCCCGGCTTCAGACGGTCAAGCGTCGTGCGCGACCACGTTTCCGGGGACACCTGCGCCACAAAGCCGTCCTTGTTGAACGCCGCCACGGTCAGGCATACGCCGTCCACCGCGATGCTGTCGCCTTTGCGGATGCCTTCGAGCACGGTCTTCGCGAGAATGGCAAGTTCCGTGCCGCTGCGCCGTGATACTGCGCCTATTTCTTCTATGATTCCGGTAAACATAGGGTTTAGGGTCTAAGGTTTAGGGTTTCGGGTTCGAAATTCATACTTCAGCCTTCAATGTATCCTTCAAGTAATATATCTTCTCCGACATTGCTTGCTTGCAGGTCGGTGATGTTGATTGCGTCGTCCATCAGTTCGAGACCTTCGCCTTCCACGGGCGTAATTGCTTCGCGGCCGCCGATGATTTTCGGTGCAACGAAAAAACACACCTTACGCACAATACCCGCGCGGAATGCTGATGCGAGGGTTGCGCCGCCGCCTTCAATCAGCAGCGATGTGACGCCCCGCTCGCCCAGGGTTTGCGCCAATGCGCCCATGTCCACACCGTCAGGGCCTGCGGGCAGCGCCAGCGTCTCATCGGCAAAAGGATACACGCGCTCTTCGGTGACCGCCACCCAGGTGGGCGCCTCGCGGGGTCGCGAGAATACCGCTGCCGCTTCCGAAAGGTATTCGCCCGCGTCAAGAATGACACGCACCGGATGCCGCCCCTTGTCTTTGGGCAGGCGCGTGGTCAGGCTCGGATTGTCCAGCATGACGGTGCGGCTGCCAACCAGAATTGCGTCGTGGGCGTGGCGCATCTCGTGGGTTCGCCGCCGCGCCGTCTCTCCCGTAACCCAACGCGAATGCCCGGCGCGTGTGGCAATCTTGCCGTCAAGGGTCATGGCGCATTTGGCGGTGACAAAGGG
>DSBB01000048.1 GCA_011046175.1 Candidatus Hydrogenedentota bacterium
CAACCACCCCCGCCCTATTTTCTTCGCTTATGTGGGAGGCAACGCTGCGCCATGCATTTGTTGACTGGAATCATTTTGACGCACTTCGCTATAATCTCACCCCATGACCGCAACGCAAACACACAATCTTGTATACACACCGTTCCACAACGCGGTTTCATCCCAGTCAAGAAATATTTACCATGCCTGAAAAGCCCCTGGAACCAGACCCCGCGCGTTCAGAGGGAAGCGCCGCCTCGGCGCGTACGCCCTTGGCGGTTCGCGCGGGTCATGCCGGAGAGCGGCGAAAAAAGAAGGAAAAATACATTCGCGGCCTGGGCGTAGGCAAAGACGAAACAGCGCCCGCCGGGTTTGTTTTTACCGCCTTGGTGTATGCCATTCGCTTTACGCTCATGTCGCTTGGATTGTATCGGCGCGGTATGCAAAACGCCCGAAACCTGCGTCTGGAGCGCCGCGACATCTTCTTTACCAACCTTCCGGCGGCGCTCGACGGCTTTCGGATTCTACACATAAGCGATTTTCACTTTCCGCGCCGCTTTCCAAAATTTGCCGCGGCCGTTGGCGAACTGTTGCGTGCCGTGGAGGTGGACTTGTGCGTTGTTACGGGTGATTACCGCTACGGTTATTTTGGCGCTGACGATCACGTTGCGGAACATCTGAAAACAGCGCTGGCCCACGTCAAATCGCGGCACGGAGTGTATGCCGTGCTGGGTAATCATGATCATTTCGTTACGGGCGAAATGATCGAGGAAGCAGGGTTTTCCGTTCTTTATAACGAGGGGGTCTTGATCAAAACCGACGGAGGCCCTTTGTGGTTGTGCGGCATTGATGAGCCGCATTATTACAAGTGCGACGATTTGGACGCCGCAGTGCGCGGGCGCCCCGACGGCGCGTTTACAATCCTTTTGGCGCATTCCCCGGAACGTGTTCGACAGGCCGCCGAAAAAGGCGTGTCCCTTTATCTTGCCGGGCACACGCACGGCGGCCAGATACGATTCCCCATTATCGGCGCGCTCGTTTCAAATGCCCGCTGCCCGCGAAATCAGGTGTGGGGGCGCTGGCGACACAAGGACATGATCGGGCATACCACCGCCGGCATCGGCGCCACCGATGTGCCGGTGCGATACAACTGCCCGCCTGAAGCGGCGTTGCTCACACTGCGTCGCGACACGACAGCCGAACAACAGGAGACCCCGCAAAAAGCAGTTGAACGGGACTGACGCCTTATTTTGCGGCGTGCAATAGAGCAAAATACGGCGTCTGTCCCTTACCCGATATTCAACTGCTTTTTGTAGGTTGACATGAAGAGGGACGATAGGGTTAGAATGAAGCGAAAGGGAACGCCCCGGGAAACAAATTTAAGCGTGCTGTACGCCCATGACGTTTTGCGCGCGGGTGGACGCCATTTCAGAATCAACCGCTGCATGGGCGGCGCAACAATATCACCGGACTGCGAATTCACGTGACTGAAAACAAAAATCCGATAGATGCCTGGACGGTTGCCGTGCTGTTGCTGTGGCTGGCAATTTTTATGGCGGGCCTATTTCCTGAAATCGTTTTCCACACCCTGCGCGAACTCGGCTACGTCGTCACCATGCGCGCGCTGGTAAACTCGCACTGGTTCATTACGCTTGCGTGCGCGGGCTATCTGGGCTGGTTCACGTTTAACCGATGTCTTGAATCTGGGGATGTGGCGGATGTCGCCCTCGGAAAAAGCGTGCAGATCCTTATTCTGGGCATAACCGCTTTCCTTCCGTTGCGCATGGAACAACTCCCAATATATTTCTCCATCACCATCCCCTTCTACCGTTACCTCATCCTGTCGGTGGTCGCCGTAAAGGCCATGGCATGGCTTTTTCTGCTGACGCTGCTGCTGCGTTACTACCTTATCGCAGGGCGTCTGGTGTTCAGGAATATGCCCTTGATGTTTCCAAGCGCCTTCTTCCCGCAAGAAAACGAAAAAAAGGCCGACCCGCAGTCAGAAGAAGACACATGTGATTCTTCCCGCCAATAGCGACGCGCCGAAATACGGCGACGCCGGCCAAAAGCGCAAAACCACGCTTTCGACCGGCGGTGTTTATGATTTGTTGCGCGCCTTTCACATGGCACGTTGCTACTGCCGGTGCCCCGACTGATAACCGGAACCGGTTACGTAAACATCGCCCACGCCGCCATGGGTGAGCGGAACCTGTTCGATGGCGCGCACCATGAAAATGGCCGTGAAAGTGATGTATGCGTCTTTGCCCGCCGCTGGTTGCGGCAACTGTTGCATCAGTTCCGCCGACACGGTATGCGCGCCGGTATCTTCAACGACGCAAACGATACCGCCCTGTTCATAGTCATCGGGATTGGCGGAGTCGTATACAATGACGTTGATCATAATCTGCACAAAATCGCTGCCTGTGGGCGTCCATGTCATATTTAAGGCCCCGTCCAGCGGGAACTGCATGTAGGCGGGATCGGAAACGTCAAGAACCGGGTACGTGAAAGCGGGCACGCCGGGCAGCACCGTCGAGGCATCAAACGCGCCGATGTCCATGCCGCCGGGCCATGAAAAGGTCAGCGTATCGCCGGGCGCAAACAGCGGGGTTTCTTCCCACATCAGCTGGAACATGCCGTAATAAAGCGGCCCATGATCAGGATACAAGTCGGAAAACCGCTGCATCGTTCCCGAGTTTGTTCCGTTGGTGACTGCTCCGGGAGCGCCGGGGTCAAGGCTGACGGTCGCATCCTGCTGTTCGCCTTCTTCTTCCCATTCTCCCTCTTCCTCCCACTCGCCTTCGTCATACTGGGTGCTCGAAAAATACATGCAGCCCATCTCCAGCATGTCATCATGGGCAATATCCGAATATTCCATTAACTGGAAGTCGGCTTGGGCGGTTACATACATGTTGCCGTAACCGTCCATGGAGACGGTGGCCTGAATATGACCGACAATGTCGCCGTCGTCCGGATAATCCACGGTCAACGCCACCTGGGTGCAGCCGCCTTCGTTACAGGAGGCGCCCGACGAGGCGGTGGTTGCGCTCACCGGAGGCCGCCCCGCAACGAAGAAGGTGGCGTATACATCCGCAGGCGTGTTCATGCAGAAGTGGCCGGCGGCGTCGGTTGTCGCTGACGCGCCCAGACTGGAATAGACCTTTACGTTCGCCATCGGCGCGCCATACTCGTCTTTTACTTCGCCGCTGACGCACCCGTCCAGATTCGCCTGAAGCGGTCGGGACAACGGGGTGCAACCGCCGTCGGCGCATTGCGCGGGCGCGTCGGGCGCAACAGCCCTGAGTGAATCCACCGCCATGGTTCCGCCCGGCAGATACAGATGGATGTCCACGGTCGAGTTCCGTTTGACGTCAATGCAAAACTCGCCGCTTGCGTTCGTGGTGGCGTAACTGCCGCCGCTGTAGCTGACGCCCTGCGCCTCGATGCGCGCATACGGAAGCGGCGCGCCTGTTTCATCCTGGGCAACGCCCGTAAAACAATGGGTGTCCGAAACCGGACGGTCGGCGTTCCACCAGGAAAGATGCGCTATGGGCGCGCGGTATACCAGCGCGCCCGCCTTATTGGTTGTCACTTCGCCTACGCCTTCTTCCGTCCACAATCCGGTGTCTTCGTTGAAATACCACAACGGAACTTCTTCGCCCACCGTCAAGGGGGTCGCGTCGGGCAGCGCCAGCTCAATGAACGCCTCGCCGCTTTTCGCGGGCGCCAGATCAAGGTCCGCGCCGGCCTGACGGACAGTGAAATCCGCAAGCGCAAATGTTTCAAGCTGCACGGTGCCCGATGATTTCGCGCCTGCCGCCACCGCGCGGAATTCGCCCGGGAACGCCGCAAGGTCATCAATATTCGTTACATCCAGCGGGGTGATGTGAACATCCACCTCTCCGGCAACAGCCTTGCCGTTGTCACGCCGGACAAAGGCGTTTGCCGGAACGATCAACTTGTTGCCGTCCATATCCGTCGCTTCACCTCCGGAACCCGCGTCAAGGACAACAGGCGCCGCCAGCGCCTTCAAGGTCATGTTCGCCGTCAGTTCCGCGCCTTCAATAATATCCACGATCACGCTTGAGGCGGCGTAGCCTTCTTTCTCGAATTTGACCACGACACTGTCGCCCGAAATCGGCGCGTCGTAAAAACGATACAGACCGTGCCCGTCCGTCTGTGTTTCAAGGCCGGCGCCTATTACGGTTACTTTGACCCCGGGCAATATGCTGCCTTCCACCGTGCGCGTCCATCCTTTCAACGAAATCTCCGGCAGCGGCTCCTGTTCACCCTCGCCTTCGGCGGGTTCTCCCTCCGCCTCGCCCTCATCAGGCTCGCCTTCGCCCTCATCAGGTTCGCCTTCGCCCTCATCAGGTTCGCCTTCGCCCTCGCCGCCGGGCGAGGAAACGGCCACCCGTGCTGTCGTCGTGCCGGTCTGCTGCTGCGAGTCTGTTACCGTCAACGAGACGGTAAAGTCGCCGGCCTGCTGGAAAATATGGGTTGGATTCTGCTGGCTGCTGTTGCCGCCGTCGCCAAAATCCCATGCCCATGCTTCCAAGGCGCCGCGTTTGGCCTCAGATTTATCCGTAAAAGTCACCGTTAACGGCGCTGTCCCCTCGGTGGCCGACATCTCAAAATCAGCCACAGGCTTTTTGTTGCAGCCGGTTAACGCCACAACCGTCAATAGCAACAC
>DSBB01000380.1 GCA_011046175.1 Candidatus Hydrogenedentota bacterium
CTTATATTCGGCGAGCAGCCTGCGCGCCTTTACTTCGCCCACCTGCCTTACGCCGGGGACATTATCGGCGGCATCGCCAATCAGCGCGAGCGCGTCTCTCACATGCGCGGGTTCGACCCCAAAACGCGCCACCACCTCGTCCACGCCAAACCAGGCTTTTGCGTCTTCTTTTCCGGCATCGTACATGCGCACGTTTTCGCTGATTAGCTGCATCAAATCCTTGTCGCCGCTGACCAGAACGACCTCCATTCCTTTTGCTTCCGCCTGCTTCGCGAGGGTGCCAATCACATCGTCCGCCTCCACTCCCGGCACGACCAGCAGGGGTAGATTCAGGGCGCGCACCACTTCATACATGCGCGGTATTTGCTCGATAAGTTCCTGGGGCGTTTCCACACGGGTGGCCTTGTATTCAGGGAAGAGTTCGTCGCGAAAGTTTTTTTCCGGCGCATCAAACACCACCGCTATGAGGTCGGGCTCATGTTCGCGCAACAGTTTCAAGGCGATTCGCGTGAACCCGTACACGGCGTTCGTGGGTCTGTTGTTCGCGTCCATCAGCCTTGCGTTGATGGCATGATAGGCGCGAAAGGCAAAAGCCATCGCGTCAATAAGATAGAGTCTCTTTTTCATGCGTATCACTCGCAGGATATGGGCGCACCCCGCGCTTACTTCAGCAGCCTGCGCCCTTCGGAAGACTTAATGCCCGAAATAATCCGTTGGAATCCTTCCTCGTTGCTGCACGCGCTGATTGCTTCCTCTCTGGTAACAATTTTTTTCTGATACAGTTCCACTGCATACTGATCAAAGCTTCGCATATCGCTGTCAACCTCGATGATGCCGTACAGTTTATCAAGATCACCGTCCAAGATGGCGTCGCGCACAATAGGTCTCCCGCCCAGCAAAATTTCGACTGCCGGCACGCGCCCTCCCCCGATTTTTCTGAGCAACCGCTGACACACGACTCCTTGCAGTGTATAGGCTATCTCCTGCCGGATGAGATCGCGTTCATTCTGCGGGAAATAGCTAATCATGCGGTTGATGGTATCCACGGAGGTGGTGGTGTGCAGGGTGCTGAACACAAGATGGCCTGTTTCCGCCGCGCTCAGTCCGGCGCGAATGGTTTCCATGTCGCGCATTTCACCCACCAGAATCACATCGGGGTCCTCGCGCAACGATCCGCGCAGCGCGTTTGCAAAAGAGTGGGTGTCACGGCCGACCTGGCGCTGTGAAATTATGCTTTTTTTGTCTGTGTACACATATTCCACCGGGTCTTCGATGGTAATGATATGCGACCGGCGCTGCTGGTTAATATAATCAATCATTGCGGCCAGTGTTGTGGATTTTCCGCTGCCCGTCACGCCACACACCAAAAACAGCCCGCGATGCTTGTGGCATACGGATTTGACGACATCGGGGATATTTATCTCTTCAAAAGGCGGCGGCTCTTCCGGGATAAGACGCAATGCAACGGCCAGCGCCTCGTTCTTGACGTAACCGCTGCACCGCAGATAACCTATGCCCGCGGCGTGATACTGGAAGCTGGTCTCACGCTCGGTTTCCAGCGCATTGATTTCCTGTTGTCCGCCCAGTTGTAACACAAACTGATACATATCCTCGCTTGTGATAATGGGCATGTCAGAAAGGGGCTGCAAATCATTGTCCACGCGAATGAACGGGCGGTTGCCTGCGCGCAGATGCATGTCTGACGCGTTTCGCGCGCGCATCGCCTCGATAAGCACATTGATATTAAAGCTATTTGAAATATACGACACAGCCTTGAGCGACCATGTCTGCGATCTCATGCTGCGCTTTGAATGTTTTTCGATTAGACCATCCAACGGCGCAAGCAAGGGCAGCTGACGCCATTCGAACGGCGGCACCCACAGGGAGCATTTTCCTTCCTCGCATTTTACGCGCAAGCCTAGCTTGGCGTTCGCCGCCGCCGCCTCCAACACCTCGGGCGTAATGTTGTCGCGCAAATCAAACATAACGCGCATTGTGTCTATTCTGTTGCCAAGATTCTTTCCCTTGACATAAATCTCGCATCCGTCGGTATTGAATACCGCTTCTTCCGGAAGCCCCGTGGCGCGTATCATTTCCGTTAGGCCAATACGAAACACGTCTACAATGGTACTGGTGGATTGGCTGCCAATTAACATACTGCCGCTTTCCTATGCTCGGCTGCGCACACCGTGAACACGCAACCGTATCTTATCGTGGGGGGGAACAGCGAAAAACATCACCGCCTGCAAGGCGGAAAATCTGAAGGATAGTGATTTATAGCATGACTTGCCGGTAAAAATCAATTTATCTGTCGCTAAAAATCCCTTATTGCTTGCCGCAAATACTTCCGTGTTATTGCTCCCCGGTACGTTGTATTCTTCGTGCCCTTACCACAAGAAAACCGCCGCCCACAAGCATGACGCCTCCCGCCCATTGTATCCACAGCAGGGCCTCGTCCGGCCACAGGGCAAAAGCGAGCAGGTGCGTTATGAACGGTGTGCCAAGCTGGATGCTGGTGCAGTAAGCGCTGCCCAAACGCACCTGGGCATAGTGAAAGCCACAATGGGCTGCGGCAATGCACACCACGCCTGATATAAAGGCGATGCCGTTCATATGCGCCCCGGCGCTCCATAGTGTTGTCGGGGCGCCAAAAGCGCACATGGTAAAAATGAAGCCGATGCTCACATAGACGCTGATCACAGTAAACATGGCGACGGGATGCAATCCTTTCGCCGTATGCCTGCCCCACACGGCGTATACCGACCACGAAATACTGACAAAGAGCAATAAAATCATGGCGAAGTCTATGATGATTCGGACGGATTCGCCGTCGTCGCGCATGAACACCGCGGTAACCCCGACAAGACACAACAGCGAACCGACGATATAGCCCGGACTGCGGATGACGGCGCGTTCCTCATGAAAAACCGCAAAACTGAGAAGTATCACCAACGGCGCCTGCAGCGTGGTAACCAACTGCGCCATGGTAGCCGTCGTGTTGTATATCGCTATCGTCCATGCCAGTTGCATGCAGATTATCATTGCGCTCATGGGCACAAGCACACGCCAGTTTGCGATGGCGCGCATCAAATCGCGGCGGTAAAAAAGGAGGGAATAAAGGCACAACGCGGCGGCAGCGCTGATATAGCGGATAAACGCCTGCGTGTAAGGATCATAGGCGTCGCTCATATACCGCACGAACACCGGCGTCAGCGCCCAGCCAAAAAGAAAAAGCGCCACGGAAAAAGGCGTGGCTATATCAACCTGTTTTAAGTTCATGTAGGAGATTCATTTTTGACGGTTGAAAATTATTCCAACCAACTTGTAAGCCCAACGCGGGCGTTGCCCGCAACCCAAGTAATACACACTGACTTGACGTTTCCCGTCATTCCCGGGAAAGCGGGATTTGACGGCGGATGATGCAATACCTGCGCCAGACATCAACATGCTTCGCGCAGATGTGCCGAACAAAGACTGTAAAAGCATATTACCAGAATCGGGAGGGGCTGTTCAGAGCACTGGGCTTTCCGCGTCGGCGGGCCCGCCGACCTTGTAGCGTATAACCGCGCTTGCGTCAGAAAAAAAACCGCGAACACCGGTCCTGCCCCAGCGCATGGCATTTGCGTTTATCGTATAAGTTTCCCCATCACCCGCGAACAAGAATACATATCCCGCCAGAGGCTCCTGCAGGAAATCATGTTCAAGGAAAGACGGATCAGCGTTGACGAGTTCCTCCATCTCCGCGGCGTACGCGTTTTTCGCCGCATGATGGGCCGCCTGTGCGGATAATATGGCGCGCATATTTTGAATGGTGGCGGACTCGTTTGATTGAATTCGGGCGCGCAAGAGATTCGGGATTGCAATTACCACTACAACTGCAATAATGGCTATTACAATCATCAGTTCAATCAACGTGAATCCACCGCGCCGTTGTCTTGAATCAGCCACCACGACGAAACTCCTTCTCCCATGAAACCAAAAATTCTTGTCGTCAGCCTCAACTTTCATCATAACCAATTCATAACAAGCAAGACAGATGCCTGCATCATCTGTATCACAATCACGGGTGTAACTTCCTCATCAACCATTCCAACAAAAATAATTGTAGGTTGTTTTAACGGAAATTGTCAAGATATAACATTTTTTGTAATTTTACCGCCCGCTCTTGTTGCAGCGGACGGGGTGATTGTAAGAGAAATAAGTCGGTTATGTTCGCTTGGAGGCGTTACTTTATGCCATTATATGCCCATCCAAAAACATCAAGGTCATCGTATGCGTATTCGGGCGCTTTTTATAACGATACTGGCTATTATCGCTTGTGGATGCAACCGGGAGCGACCCGCTGCAAACGCCGCTGTGGAAGTCTGGGGCTGGAATATCGCCGCCGCCAGCCTGGAGGCGCTTGTGCCCGCATTTCAGCAGCGCGCGCCGGACCTTGCCATCACTGTCACCATGTCCGGCACCGCCATGCAGTCCCGGTTCCTGCTGTCGCTGGTGGCGGGCGTGGGCGCGCCGGACATATCGCAATTGCAGCTGGTGGACGCCCCGAAGTTCACGCCCAGCGAAAAACTGGCCGACCTGACCGACGTGGCAAAACAATACGAACATGAGTTCGCGCCGTCCTTCTGGAAAAATTGCGTCCATGATGACCGGGTATACGCCATTC
>DSBB01000197.1 GCA_011046175.1 Candidatus Hydrogenedentota bacterium
CGTCTGATCAAAAAGAATGTCGTCTATATGCTCGATACTCGCGGGAGCAAGGTCAAGCATCATCACAGACGCCTGCATGGCCTCGGCCACACTGTCAAAAAACAGCAACGCCAACCCCGTGGCCGCAGGCAGCGGCACAGCGCGCACCGTCGCAGCCCACACCGCGCAAAGCGTGCCCTCGCTGCCGCCCACCAGCTTGCCCGGATCGGGTTCGCCTTCATCAAGTGTCCGTAAAAAGCGGTCCAAACCGTACCCCGGCCAGCGCTTGCAGATGTTGCGATGGAAACGCCTCTCGATTTCGTCGCGTTCCGCGGCGATGCGCTGCTGCGCCGCCTGCAACCGGTCGCGCATATCCGGCGAAGCCGCGCCGAGAATGGCGCTCGTGCCGTCCGGCAGGACAACGTCAAGGTCGAGCACATGTTCAATGGTGGTGCCGTACAACGGCGCGCGCGCGCCCGAACTGTCATTGGCGATCATGCCGCCCAGCGTGGCCCGCGAACTCGTCGCCACATCCGGGCCGAAAGTCAATCCATGCGGCTTCAAGTAAGCATTCATCTGATCCAACACCACGCCCGCGCCCACGCGCACCGTTTGCGCGTCGCGGTTGAAGTTTGTGATGGAACGGTTGTAACGCGAGAAATCAACAATCAATCCTTCGCCCAACGCCGCGCCTGCCAGGCCGCTGCCCGCGCCACGCGGAATAATCGGAACGCCCGCCGCAGCCGCCGCGCCCAAGACTTCCGCCGCTTCATCCATGCTGCGCGGAAACGCCGCGCCCGCCGGTGTCACCTGATACACCGATGCGTCGGTGGCATACAAAGCGCGGGTAATGTCATCCAGAAAAACAGGACATTTGCATTCGCGCTGGATTTTTCTCAAATCGTTAGACACTCTGTTTGATCACCTTTCAAATAAGGCTGCCCACGTATGCTATGAAAATACCGTATGTTGTTCACGCTTCAGCGTGCCGGGGAGGCCCAAAGAAGTCCGTATGAGTCACAATCTGTCATATGTTGTTCACGCTTCAGCGTGCCGGGATGGCCAATCAAACCCAGCATGCTAAAGCATGAACAACATACATTTTCATCGTTTACGGGGGAGACATATGCATCATGAATCACTTTCACAAGCCCGCGTTAAAAAAGTAAGGTTTGGTTTTCGGGCCGTCGTGTTCCGCCCAAGCCGTTGGACAAAAACACCGGCTTTGTGCTAGTATAATACATCATTCGCGCGCCCATAGCTCAGTTTGGATAGAGCGCTTGCCTCCGGAGCAAGAGGCCGCAGGTTCGAGTCCTGCTGGGCGCGCCATTTCTATGGGTTTGCATCGGCGAGTATTTCCCGGATTTGCCCCGGTTCTTTCGACGACTGTGGCGCATTCGCCTTGGCCAGTAACTCACTGCACACGATATGCGGGATTTCCGATGCAGGCAAGCCGGCGGCGTCCATCTGATCGAGCCGATCACGAAGGCGGTGCTTGTGATAGATGTTGGAGAGGGACTCAAGCAGCGCAACGCCTACTACGCCGTTGCGGCGCAGGGTGTTCAGTTCCTTGGTGACGGCGGCGGTGGGCGCAAGTCGGAATGCCCATTCCAGTTCGGCAATCTGCGCTTTTCGGTTTTCGTCATCCGTCCTTTCAAACAGTATGCGGAGTTCGCGGAGGACATAGCGCTGGCAAAGGCGCAACGAAATGGAATGGTCGCGCTGGGATTCGCGATGTTTGACTTCACGCACAAAGGTTTTAAGAACATTCATAATACGCCGGTTGTATTCTCCCGGCAACGGCGCACAGGTTGGGGACTCCGGCGTGGCGCGGATAACACTTAGAACACGCGACACATCGCGTGAGACGATAGTTCCGTTTTGATCAAGCAGGAATAGTTGGTGATATCTGCCCGCTTTACAAAAGGCATAGAATCCGTCGCTTGCGCCGCCGTATGCGGAGCGAATGCCGTCGCGTAGATTACGGATGCGTTCGTATTCCGCCGGAAATTCCTTGGACAGCCTGCGGAAAAATTCCTCGGCCTCGTTGATGTCCATAAATTCCGCTACCGATTCTTCCGCCTCGCCTGCATTGCCGTTTTCGTAAATGGCGTACATGGCATTCTCGTTGATATGCTCGCTCTTGTCGAGTATGGCGGCGTCCGTCTGATCCATCACCTCCATCGTCTCGCGAAGATTCGACGCCGTCTCATCAGCGCGACGGCGCAACTCCGACCGCTTCGCGTACCGCGTCTGTTCCAGACGCTCTTGCACCAGTTCCAGACGGCGCCGCCCCGCCGCAAGCAGTTCAATGGTTTCACGACTCGATGTGTTCCCGATCAAAAGGCGCAATTCGTTCAGACTTGATAACTGCGCGCCAAGCGCCTCCAGTCCGGGAAGAAAAAGATACCCCACCGCAAAACGCGCCAACGACGCATCCGGCAACAGCGTTACAATGTGGTCCACCAAGGTCTGGCGGCGGTTGTCTATGATGTCATGGGACATGGCGCTCCTTTTTTCCTGGGGACAGGATTTTATTCCGGTTTATGCTTTCTTGCCTCTGTTCGTTTCCGGTAGAGTCTTTCCGTAAAACCGCCTTCTTCTTCAAAGGCTTTGGCTTGGGCCTTCATCTGGCGGTCCAACAAGTAGATGCACAGGTTCAACAGGGACAACGCTCCATTGGCGACATACACAGACGGACACGGACTTTCACCGACAGTACCGTCCGTGTTAGAGCTCGTGTATGTCCGTGTTTATCCATAAGCGTTTCCCGCGCCACCCACAGACGGAAGTCTTCCAGATTAGAGCAACGCTTCTCTTTGAAGCGCACAAGCGCTGGATGGCTTGGCTCCCATTGCGGGAAACCTCGCTGTCGCAGGTAGTCCTCATAATCCAGTTTTAATTCTTCCATACTGCCTTCGGCGATATTCTGGCGACCGCTGCGCGCCGCCTGCACCATTTGATCCACAGTCCGACTGCGTTGATCAAGATACTTTCCGCAAAATTTCACCTTTATATCATAGATCACCGTAGACAACTGAAACGTCTTCAGCCCCCTGTATCCACCGTGCCTCGGAATTAAATTATCGTCATTGCCTGTATATGTCCGTCCATGCGCTCACCCTATACCTTCAAAAAAAATAGCGCTGAAGCAAACAACCAAAGGAAAGCATAATACACGCGCCGTTTTACACAAGATAAACGCTTCAAACCACAAACGAACAAACCCTTGGGTCGGCACTCATTCCGTTGGCGGGTGGTCCTCCCGCGAAACGGACCCTATCTGCGTTTCAAGCGCGTCGGCAATGATCTCCGCCTTGCGCTGGATGCCGGGATTGCGCAAATGACATATATCGCCGAAGTAGAATGCGCCGCCCTGTAATTGCTCCGCCACAGGAATATACAGGGCATTTTCTTCAGCGCACAGCCGTTTTAACGCCTCGTTGTACATATCGAGAATCCGCAGGTAGCCGCCAAAAGTCACCCACTTCCCTCCCCATTCCTGCATGGTCAGGTAATCGTAGTAGGCGCATTCGCCCCGTGACAACAGCGCCGGATTGGGCGCGGCAAAGCTGCACAGCGCGGTTTTGACATCTCTTTTTTCGGCTTCGCGGATGATATAACGCAGATGCGACATGGAGTGGCGCGCTATTGCCTCGCGCATTTCTCCGTCCGAAGGCAAAAGGAAACGGTTCATATAATGGGTTATGAAACGGGAGCGCCTCAACCTTTTTTGTTGCGCATCAGCTTGGGAAATCCACCGCGGTAACAGTTGATGGCAAATGTCGTTCGCGGCAATATAAACAACAAGCAAGTCGGGTTCAAGCATCATATAATCAGGGAATCTCATGCGGTGTTTCATGGAGTTCATGCCGGAAATACCGCAGTTAATCACATCAACGGAATTGTCTTCAAGGCGCTGATTCAACAATGCCTCCAGAATGGCGGGATAGGTGAGATCATTTGTGACGCCTTCTTCGGTGGTGGACGCGCCAACGCATGCTATCCGGAATACGCCGCGGGGTTTCGGCAGGATAACGTCCCAATCGCGAAACCCGTGATTGTTAATGTAGTATTCCTCGGCAAGTCCCAAAACACCTACGCGCGCGCGGCGCGTTGCATGTTTTTTGTATGTTGTAAAGGGCAGTTCCCATAGGGACTCGGCCGGGACATGCGCCGTTTTCTCTTCGTTTCTAAAAAAAATCCAAAGGTCTTGTGCGTCTTCCGTATTCCCGTCTGTTGCCAGGCAATAACCAAAAGAAGCTGGGTTTTCGGAGTCGGCGCCCGGCAGAAAAGACACATTTCCGTTCCATGATATCCCTTCAGAAAGCGCATCCAGAATACGGCGCCCAACGTCCGCGCCCGCATAATCCGCCAAGACCGCCGAACCGTCGTAAGCGTCCACCGAGTACGACTTCGTTAACGCCCCGTCGCCGCGCAGGCGAAATATATGCAGCCCGAAAACGTTGGCGAAAATGTACCGTTCGGGGGCCTCGGAGGAGAAAAAGAAGGGGATTCGCGCGGCCATTTCGTCTTCCGGCGACAGCGGCGTCAATTTTGCGGTGGATTTGCCCCGACCCCTGTATCGCGCCCGTTGCTCCTCATCCAACAGGAACTCCGCAAACCCGTCATTCTGGCCGTTGACCATGGGCCAAGGCCGTTTTTGGA
>DSBB01000540.1 GCA_011046175.1 Candidatus Hydrogenedentota bacterium
TCCATAGAAGTATTTCCCGTACTGCTACCCCGAAAAACACAAACGTCGGCAGAACGCCTTTTCTGCCGCTTGACTTTTACCTATCATGGATGTCCCTGTATTTGACTGTATTTGACTGTATTTGAAAGATGACTGACAGGCGTTCAAATAGCATTCCGCAATCGGTCGGCGAGGCGGGTGTTGCGCTCCATGATTTTACTATTATGCACCGCCCGCGCCACCGCCTTGGCAGCGCCGACAATAACAACCAGTTTTTTGCCCCGCGTGATGGCGGTATACAGTACGTTTCGCTGGAGCATCATGTAGTGCTGCGGCAGAAACGACAGCACCACTGCGGGATATTCGCTGCCTTGTGACTTATGGACGGTGGCGCAATAGGCGGGCACAAGATCGTCTGTGTCGTCCAGGGAGTACAAGACGCGGCGGTTATCCTCGAAACACACCTCAATTTCACCAATGTCTTCGTCAATATGGGTAATCACGCCGAGATCGCCATTGTAAACGTCCAACTCGTAATTGTTGCGCGTCTGCATTACTTTGTCGCCCAGTCCGTAACTGCGCCGCGGCGCCAGGAGCGCTTCCGGGTTGATGGCGTCTTTAAGCGCCTTGTTGATGCTCTCCACGCCCGCCTGTCCCTTGCGCATCGGCGCAAGCGCCTGAATATCACGCGTCGGATTCAGGTTAAACCGGGCGGGCAGGCGTTTCACGATTATCTGGACAATGGTGTCCAATGCCGCTGCCGGATCGCCGCGCTCAATAAGAAAAAAATCCTTGTCGTTAAAAACGGGCATTTCACCCCGGTTGATGCGATGCGCGTTTGCGATAATGCCGCTTTGCGCGGCCTGTCGGAATACGGTTTTCAGGCGCACCACAGGAACCACCCCTGAAGCGATAATGTCAAGCAGCACATTGCCGGGACCCACGGACGGTAATTGGTCCACATCACCCACAAGAATAACCCGTGTGCCGGGCTGCAAGGCGCGGAACAGCGCTTGGGCCAGCTGGATATCAAGCATGCTCGCTTCATCAAGCACCAGCAAATCGGTCTGTATGGGGTTGTGCTCGTTGTGTTGGAATCCGCCCGTTTTCGGGCTGAATTCAAGAAGACGGTGGATGGTGAAAGCGTCGCATTCTGTTGCCGCCTGCATCCGTTTCGCGGCGCGCCCCGTCGGGGCGGCGAGCAAAAACGACAAGCCTTTTTTCTCGAGTATGGCGAGAAGACTGTTGATAACGGTGGTTTTTCCCGTGCCCGGCCCGCCGGTAATCACCATCACCTTCGCATTTACGCCCACCTCTATCGCCTCTCGTTGTTCCGGCGACAATTCAAGGCCGACCCGGTTCGACACCCATTTCAAGGCGTTTTCAATCTGGATGGGCACCACCTCGACGGGCGCACGCAACAACCGCTTGATTCCCGCCGCACAGCCCGCTTCGGCGCTGTGCAACGCCGGCAAATACCAGCAGTCCTCTTCCATTACCACTTCCTTGCGGGCAAGCATGTCGGCAAAGATATCCGGAAAAACGCTTTCCGACACATTGAGCAGCGCCGCTGCGGTGGCGCGTAGTTGTGTCCCATCCAGATAAACATGTCCCTGCCCGGAGGCATTCTCCAACGTGTGGCGGACGCCCGCTTTCAGCCGAATTGGCGCATCCTGCGATATGCCGAGTTCGCGGGCGATGCGGTCGGCGCTTTTGAAGCCTATGCCGTGTATGTCCCGCGCAAGGATATACGGATTGGCCCGCAGTTGCGCCGCCGCGCCGTCTCCGTACTGTTTGTAGATGCGCACCGCCTGCGAGGGGCTGATGCCGTGGCTTTGCAGGAACAGCATGATGGATTGTATGTTGCGGTGGCTGCTCCATGCGTCGCGGATTTGCGCCGCGCGTTTTTTGCCGATGCCGGGAACCTTGCGCAGACGCGCGGGCTGTTCATCAATCACTTTCAACGTTTCGATGCCAAAAGCGCCGACAAGCCGTTTGGCGTACACAGGGCCGATTCCGGGAATGACGCCCGATCCAAGGTACTTCTCGATGGCGTCCGCCGAAGTGGGCATCACCGTCTCGCAGGAAGAGACCCGGAACTGCCGGCCGAATTTTTTGTCCTCAACCCAAAACCCGGTCAAGCGCACCGTCTCACCGGGAGATACGGCCATCAAATTGCCCACAAACGTGACCAACGGCGCTTGCGCATCCACATTAAGCCGTCCCACAAAAAAGCCATTTTCGGGGTTTTCATAAACGATGCGTTCAACAGCGCCCTCGATTTGGGTGAGTTCCCCTTCGGCCACATATTCCTCAACCGGCGAACGAAGGAAGCCGGCGTCCGCCTCGCCGTCATCGTAATTGGAATAATAGCCGGTCTCTTCCATACGCATTACGCCGACGGCTCGCTTGCAAAGCGTCTCATACTGATAATATCCACCGCCGCGCGCGGACTCAGCGTCGCGAGATACAGGGCGGTGTGCGCCACGTCCTCCGGCGTCATCCAATCCGCCTTATCACGGTGCGGCATGGCCTCCCGCGACAGTTTTGTGTCCACGCCGCCGGGGCAAATGGCATGCGCCGCGATGTTGTATTCGCGCAGTTCAAGGTTCAAACTCTTGGTAAGACTGTTCAAGGCGTGTTTTGCGGCGCCGTAGGCGCATTGCCGCGGCAGCGCCTTCAACCCCGTGACGCTCGATATATTGATAATGCGGCCCGACCGGCGCGCCATCATCTCCGGCAACACCGCCTGCACAAAAAGAAACGCGCTGGTGACGTTTACGTCCAGGGCGCGTTGCCAGTCTTCCGGCGTTATTTCGTGGATGGGCGCGAATTTTGCCTCGCCCGCATTATTGACCAGAATATCCAGCTGACCGAACGCCGCCTGTGTTTCCGATACGGTATGACGGACATCTTTGAGAACTGTTGCATCACATGGAAGCGTCACTGCGCGGACGCCGAAATCGCCGACTTCGGCGGCAACATTGTCAAGTTCGTCGCGCGACCGCGCGGCCAGCGCCACATGACACCCTTCTTTTGCAAACGCAAGGGCAATGGCGCGGCCAATGCCGCGCCCCGCCCCGGTGATTAATGCTGTCTTTCCTTCAAGCAACATGATTCCAAATCATAACGTCATGATTGTGTCGCCGGGTTTTCCGCAAGTGTGTTGATATCCGCGTTCATGACGTGAGGCGACGCGGCGTCAATCCCTTCATAAAGTTTCGCATATTCCTTGTCTTGGCGCAGCAAAGACGGGTCCTGTCCGGCCTCGCGAACCGCGTTGATTACGTCCACCACCTTAATGGTGTTCGTCGCGCGGGCGGGTTGGTAACACACCGGCGTGGTGGCGCAGGCCGTCACCAATTTCGCTGCAACCAAACTGTCCAGCGTATCCGTCAGCAGACGGGTGGGAACATTCCAGTTTTCAGCGGCGTCTTTCACCGTCAGGGGATACATGCCACGCTTAAAACGCCGCGCCAGTTCAATCATAATGCGTACCGCAATCGCCTCACGGTAGGCGAAGGTGGCATGTTCAGACAACCGTTCCATGGCAAAGGTCTTCTCATTTTGATACGCAAATGACACCAGCGCGCCGAACAAGAAGATCAACCAACTGAAATAAATATACATCAGCAACAGCGGGAACAGGGCAAAGGTGGAAAAGAACCAGGTGTACCGCGCAAGCCCCACCTGAAATTTGACATAGGACCACGAATTCAGCATGTATAAGGCCGTGCCCACAATCCCGCCCAACAGCGCATACCGGAAATATACTTTCGTATTGGGAACAAGCATGTACAGAAGCGTGAAAGTCAGGCACAATATCAAAAACTGGGTTCCCCGAAGACCGATGGCAAAGGAACCAAGCGCGTCAACCACATATTGGCTCTCCAGCGCCGCGCTGATGCCCATAATAACCGCCGCCACAAAAGGCAGCAGCAATGTAATCATCATGTAATGACTGATAACGCGAAGAGGGTTGCGTTGCTGGCGAACGCCCCATATCTGGTTCAAGGTGTACTCCACATTGCGCATAAAACCGAAAACGGTGCTCAGAATAAACAATATACCCGAAACGCCTATGGCGTGCGGACTTTTCGCGCCTTCCTCAGCCAGGTTTACAAGCAAGCGCACCGGGTTCTGATAAGAGGGATCGTCCGTAATGTTGTGTTCATCAGTAAATATGGGAAACACCCATCCAATCAAATGTTGCTTCAGCAACTCGTCACTTTCCTCCGGCCGCCGTTTTTTAGGCTCCATATTCAAAGGAGAGGCGTCGCCACCGTCATCTTCCGGCGCATGAGGCTGAAAGGGCGCATCTTCTTCCGCGGCGGCCGTATCATCCGCCCCGTCGTTTACATCCGCGTCTTCTTCCGCCATATTACGGATGGCTTCAACGACGCGCGTCAAACGTTCGTCAACCTTCTCATAAATATGATCCCCCAAGTTAAAGGTTTGGATAAGGTAGAACATCATGGCAAAAAAGGGCACCAAAAACAGCAGCGTTGCAAAGGTTAACGCGGAGGCGCGCAAAAGAAGCGTTTCCTCAACAAGCCCTCGAGCAAGCAAAATAACCGCGCGCACCTGCTTGATGATGAAACCTGCCGGCACCTCTTCGCCCGGCGCGCCAATGCGCCAGATGTCATGGGTAA
>DSBB01000071.1 GCA_011046175.1 Candidatus Hydrogenedentota bacterium
GATCAACGGGGAAAAGGCAAAAGGTAAGGCGGGTTATATTTTAATTAAGGCAAATCATCTCACCGACACGGGCGTCATACGCCGCTTGAGAGACGCCGCGGACGCGGGAGTTCGCATCCACCTTATCATAAGGACCACCTACGCGGTTACGCCGCACCAAAACATAAAGGCCATCAGCATCTTGGACCGTTTCCTCGAGCACCAACGCATTTATGTTTTCGGTAAGGACGACGATGCCAAGGTATATATGAGTTCCGCCGACCTGATGGAGCGCAATCTCGATTGGCGGGTGGAAGCGGCTTTTCCGGTGCTTGATCCTCTGCTCCGCCGCGTGGTGTTGGATATGGCGCAAATCCAAATCCGCGACAACAGCAAGGCGCGCCGTTTAGACCGCCTGCAATCCAATAAATACGTCCTGAACCGACGCGGTATCCACCGAACTCAGTATGAAACCTACGCCTATTTCGGACGCCTAACCGAAAAGAAGCGTTAGCGCCTTATGTGCAGCGCTATTGCCGGATTGCTTCCGCCGCTGACACAGAATATCGTTGCGGAATTGTATCTGTCTGGCAGGGCTCGTTCCGAAATTGCATTTCGCCGTATCTTCGCCGGTCGTTCCGCGTTTGGTCACAACGCACCGGAACTCGCAAGATACACTTTCGCGCACAATTGCGTTCCCAAGCACAACTGGGAACGAGCCGGGGACGGATGATGACATCCGCTTTGGCGACCTGCCGGACAGATATGCGGAATTTTTCTAAAAGCGCTCATTACCGTCAAGGAACCGCCATTTGCCGTAGGGAAGGTCGCCAAGAGTGATGTTGCCTATGCGCGTGCGTTTTAACCGTATAACAGTCAAGCCAACCATTGCGCACATGCGGCGTATCTGGCGTTTTCTACCCTCCCATAAAATAAACTTGAGTTGGTGTTCGTTCTCACAGCTAACTTGCGCGGGCATCAACGGTTTACCGTCCAGGACAAGGCCGTGATTCAGCAACATCAGCTTATCGTCCGTCAGTTCTCCGCCAAAACGCACCAGGTATTCTTTGTCAATTTTTTTTGCGCTTCCAACAAGCTGCCGCGCCACCACGCCATCCTGCGTCAGCACCAACAAACCATGCGAGTCAATATCAAGACGTCCCGCGGGCGCAAGTCCATGAAGATGCGCAGGTTGCAATGTCCGCGCCGTCGCCTGTCTGTATTGGTTCTCCGGAGTAATCAATGAAACTGCAGGGGGGTACCCCTTTTCGGGCTGTCCGGAAACGACCCCCACCGGCTTGTGAAACAAAATGGTTATTTTACTTTTCAACAGCGCGCTAGCGCGATTATCCAATGTAATGTCGGCTTCGGGCATAACACGTTTGCCGGGCTCGGTGATTAATTCCCCATCCGCATACACCCATCCCCGTGCTATAAGGTGTTCCGCTTCGCGGCGGGAACACAGGCCGCGTGTCGCCATCAGTTTTGCTATGCGTGTCGGTTCCATAAGAGATGTGATATGCTATACCCGATATCAATGAGAAATTGTTACGCAACGGGAACTCTGGATGTATTTCTTGTATTTACTATACGGTATGAAAGCGGCACTCAACAAATCAATCGCCCTCTTGACGGCAATTGGTGTATCCTGCTGCCTGTTGTTGGCTTCAGCAGGGTGCGCAACTTCCGGGAAGTCAAACCAGATTGAACCCGCAGCAGGCATGGATTCACAGCTCGCGCCGCCTTCTTTTGCTCCCGTCACCTTTTCCCATCCCATAAGCCCCATCGGGGATGTTGTTCGTCTCCTAGGCGAACAAACAACAGGCGGCCTTGTGTTGATGAGCGGCTTGGAAGAACGCGCAGGGGCGAATTTTGACTTCCGCAACACCCCGTATCAGGAAGTGGTTGCGCAGCTGGCCGGCGCCATCGAGTGCGATTACCTGCACACCCCTTATTACTATATGATTTTGCCGTCCGAATACGCCCTACTGCAAGAACTAACGATAAACGAATATCTGGACTCACGGCACAGCGGGTTAACCGCATCTGTGGCTTTTGGCGCAAAGACAGAACTTTACAACGTACTGGCGGCGCTTGGTGAAAGCCTCGACATAACGATCATTGCCGACAACTTCCTCGCCGAAGCCCATTGCGGCGAAATGTTTCTCTCGGATGCGCCCTTTCCCGTGATACTTGAGGCGATACTGCGCTCGACGCGGCTTACGCCCGACTCGTTCGCGGTTGAAAACACGCCGGAATACATTTTCATCCACACAACGCAAAACAACGACACAGACAGCCGCCTCCTGAATCGCCGCCCCTTGACGCCGGAGCAACAATCCCTTCTGGACCGAATAGTATCCGTGAGCCTGCCCAACGAGAACACGGCAGCGCAAACGCCCTTCACCGCCGCGCCCATAGCATTACGGGATGCGCTTCTGCCCCTGACCGAACAACTGGGCATTGAAATTGTTGCGCACAGGCGGCTGGCGGACATCCCCATTAACCCCTGCCTGATGAAGAACGTGCGGCTTGAAACGGCGTTGAACCTTCTGCTCCGTCAATGGCCGTTGCCTGATTTCGGATTTGAGATTCAGGAAAACCGCATCTTGCTCCGCGAAAAATAAGACCTGTCGCAGTTCAACGCCCGGTATGCCCGAAACCGCCTGCGCCGCGTCCCGTCTCGTCCAGCTCCGCCACACGTTCCCATGCAACATGGGCCACCGGCCCCACTATCAGCTGCGCTATACGGTCTCCCCGGGTGATAGTCACAGACTCAGCGCCCAGATTCACAAGAAGCACTTTTATCTCACCGCGATAATCCGCGTCAATAGTGCCCGGAGCGTTAATCATGGTGACGCCTTCCCGCAACGCCCAACCGCTTCTTGGACGCACTTGCGCCTCGTATCCCGGGGGAATTGCAATGCACAATCCGGTGGGAACGGCCATACGTTCTCCGGGGCTGAGCAGTATGTCTTGTGTTATTGCCGCCCGCAAATCCATGCCGCTGGCATGTTCCGTCTCATAAACAGGCAATGGCAAGTCCTCCGTTCCCGCCAGTTGCTTTACGGCTACCACGACCTCGCGCTTCATAGCGGAATCTCCGCCGGCACATAGCTTTCAGACGGACCGAGCAACAGCAAGGCGCAGGATTCGGCGCGAAAACATTCCTGCGCAAAATCCCTTATGCCTTCAGCCGTAACAGCGTCTATGTGATCAATAATTTCCTCAAGGGAAAGGACACGGCCGGCAAACAAGATACCCTTGGCCATGCGTGATATGCGCGCGTGCGTGTTTTCGAGACTCATAAGTATCGAGCCCTTCAGCTGTTCCCGGCATCGCGCCAGTTCGTCAGCAGATACAAGTTCTTCCGTCATACGCCGGATTTCACGGAAGGTCAGTTCAAGCACCCGCTCACTGTTTTGCGGCACGACCGCTTCATAAATGCCGACCATGCCGGTGGGAATATGATTTGTTTGGTAGGCATACACGTTATACGCGAGTCCCTCTTTCTCGCGAATAATCTCGAAAAGCCTTGACGTGCCGCCTCCTCCCAATATTCCCGCCAGCAAATTACATGCGAAACGTTTGTCGTCGCGCACAGAAGGTCCGGGAACGGCAATGCCAACATGGGTTTGAGAGATGGCTCGTTCAACCAGTTTAATGCCCGCCTGAAAAGTTGGAAGACTATCCAACGGCGGCGGGTCGCCGGGACGCAAATCGCTGAACAACGTCTGCACCTGACGCAGCACCGCGTCCTCTTCAAAATTCCCCGCAATGGCAAACACCATGTTTCCCGGTTTGTACCACGTCTTGAAAAAACGTTTGAAATCCTTTAGTTTCATGGCGGCGACTGTCTCGGCATATCCGGATACCGGCCGTCCCAGGGGATGGTTCGGCCAATGAAACGCCGAAAGCAAATCATGGGCGAGCTCATCAGGCGTATCTTCAATGGATGCGATTTCTTCAAGAATAACGTTGCGTTCGCGTTCAATATCGCAAAAAAGGGAATCGGTGATGATATCGGCAAGTATCTCGATGCCCACGCTGACATGTTCTTGAAGCATACGCACATAAAGCGCCGTGTATTCGCGCGATGTCGCCGCGTTAAGATACCCGCCCCTGCTCTCTATGGCTTCCATGATCTGGTGAACATTGCGTTTTTGCGTGCCTTTGAAAAACAGGTGCTCCAAAAAATGGGCAAGTCCCGCTTCATGGTGTTTTTCAGCGGCGCTTCCGGTTTTTATCCACACACCCATGGAGGCGGAATGCAAATAGGGCAGCCGCTCCATGGCGACAGTGAAACCGTTGCTCAGGCGGTGTATTCGAATATCTGATGCGGCGCTTGTGGTCAAAGCGTATCCTTCCGTACTCCGGTCGGAAATAAAAATGTTGCCGACTGGTATCGGCAACATTATTTATAACAATCTTCTATCAGTCATAATTTCGATTTCGGTCGCGTCCACCGCCGCGCCGTCCCCGGTCGCCGCGATCCCCCCGGTCACCGCGCCCACTGCCGCGGTCGCCGCCACGCCCCCCCCGGCTGCCGCGATCACCGCGGCTCCCGCCTCGATCACGGGAACTCCGGTTGTTGTTCTCGGAAACATACCCTTCCGGCGCCGGTTGCACCTGATCAAGTTCC
>DSBB01000043.1 GCA_011046175.1 Candidatus Hydrogenedentota bacterium
ATGTCGCCGACAGCCATTACCCGAACTGATTTGAAGGCTTCCAGCAAAGTGAGACAACGTTGTGCGTCCATGAAAGAATACTCCCACAAGTTATGATGTTTAAATACGGCTCGCATTTCAATGTGCTGCAATGTTGGCGTGCAGGACTGAATAATGAAATGAAGTGTACCACATTCGACCATGCCTGCGGAACACAACAAGCGCGAATTTGACGGTCTGTTTTTCGCGCAGTTGCCCGTGGGGCTGTTTCGTGATAAAATAATGTCAAAGAATACCATGCAGGTTCAAGGAGAATTACCTATGCCGTTGTTCGCTTATGTCTGTAAAAGTTGCGGTGCGAACAGTGAATTGCTGGTGCGCGTGAAGGAAGAAGTGTCGTGTCCAACATGCGGTTCCCAGGATATGGAGCGGCAGATGAGCCGTTTTGCCGCGGTTACCGGCCCGTCCAAGGAACCGGCGGTCTGTACCGGTTGTGCCATGGCCGACGGTGGATGTTCCTCAGGTCAAGGGGTTTGTCGCATGTCGTAGATGCTCGGAAGTAAGTTCCAACGCGGGCGTTGTCCGCAAGCCCGATTTGAATATTTTCTTTGTATATTGTTCACGCTTTAGCGTGGAATGTTGGCGCGTAAACCGTGGACCCTATACGTGTCCCGGCACGCTGAAGCGTGAGCGACGCGCCGGACTTCTTGTTTTTGATCGCGATTTCCGGCCGATTATGTGGCGATAAGGAGCCATTTTGACGGAATCACAAAAACATATCACTCGTTCGAAAACCCTGTGGGAGTACATCATCAAGGGGTTTATCGAAGCGCATAAACGCCGTCCGCTCAGTTTTTACCTGCTTTTGCTTATCCCGGTGGTGTTGCTGTTGGGCGCGCATATTGCGGATTATCGAGACGCGCCGTTGCGGTTTGTGACGCTTTTTGCGCTTATGTTGCTTTTCTTCTGGTTGATTATTGTTTGGGCGCTTAATGACCTTTTCACATTGTACCGGAAACACCGGAGTGAAAGGCGCGCCGTCTACTTGGATACTATTGGCAATCCCGATTTTGCGGCGACTCTTGGCAAAGAAGTGCGTAAAAACGTGCCGGAAAAATAGTGATTGGTTTTGCCGGTGCGGGGACCATTGGAGGTGTGGTGTGAATGATGGCGGCCTGTGGTCGTGCTGTGGATTCGTAATTGCTCACATGGAAAACCTGACAAAAAAAACTTGACATTTAGGTGTTGAGGTGCTAGTATTTATTAGGTGTTACACTTGGCATGTGATTAACAGACGGTGGAGTGGTGTATTTCCATGTGCTGGCAGTGCCTGTGGTGGGCGAAGAGGAGTCAAGTGTTTTTTTTCTGTAGAGAAGAGATAAGATGGCGTTAAACCAATCCGAGAGGGCGAAATCCTTTTTTTTGCATAGTACGGTTTTTCACTGATTACTAGTTATTATTTTCATGGTAGCGCCGAGGCGCCGGGAAAGGAGCGATGTATGGTTTCGCGAATAAGTTTAGGTGTTGCAGTGAGCGTGTGTATTGCGTGTGTCTGCGGTAATGTTTGGGGACAAGACTGCATTTATAAGGACGAATGGGGGGAGCCCATTATGCATACGGGGGGCGCGGCGGTTGCGGACGGTATTGGCCTTTTGGACCCGGAAGGTAATTTTGGCATTCCCTCGAATTATGATCTGTGGGATGTGAATGAGGATGGAATTCCTGACCGGGATCAATTTGAACTTTTAACTGAAATCCTTTGTATGACGGGAGTTAATGAGCACCCAACAATTAACTTCGAGGAAATTCGCACTACATTTGAAGACAATCTTACGCTTTATTCGAACATGATTAACAGGTTGAAGGAAGCCGAGGCGGATATGATTGCAGGCGCCCCGGCGCTTCGCCAAGTAGGAATAGACTTGGGGCTTGCCGCGACGGCGGCGGGTTTGATAGACCCGGGGCCGCCCATTACCAGTGACTTGCTTCCGCCCGAGGTTTTTGGCGGCGAATTGCCGGACGAATGGGAGGGTAAAACGTGGGAGGATTTGCGCTACACCTTGCGGGAAACCGGCGATGGTATAAATTATCTTTACAATAATAATCTTATCGGCAGTCCTACGGCGCCTATATGGGTTTTGCTGGATAATACCGCAACAGCCTATATCATGGCGGCGCTTATGGGATTGGATGCAAATTTTACCGCAAGTTTGTTTTCGTCGTCTTATTTTGAACTGCTGGCCCAATTTTTAACCTTGCAGCAGCTGGATTGGTCGTATATTGCGAGCGTATTAACTTCCCATGGGCTGACTTTGGCTGTTATTGCGGATGCTGAGTATGCCATTGATGAGATTGGCCTTGATACGACGGTGCTGCCGCCGCAGGACGCTCTTGCCATCACATCCAATGGCGAGGACGCGCTGCACGGGGATGTGTTGTGGGGCGAGAGCACATTATCGGAATTATTCAATAACAATGGTGGTGACGTTGGATCCGTTTGGGACGAAATCCTGACGCAGCTGCCCGATTTGCCTGTCGGCGGCTTTGCCGCGTTGTTTGTATGTGCAACCTTGTGCATAGTTGGCGGCGCCGCCAGAATGCGGAGACGCAGGCAGTGATGAAGAGTAAAAAGCAGACGGTAAACAAATTGTTGCGTTAATACCATATTTCAGAACGGCTGTTTTGAGTGAAGAAGTTGAATCGGCAATCTGGAAAAACAGGATTGCTTCGCTTTGCTCGCAATGACGCTGCACGGGGTTGTGGGCAAAGCCTACGTTAATCGAGGTTATGCAATCTATTTGTATCTGTCTGGCAGACAGCACAATATGCTCGAAAGCGGGCGTGCGGTTTCATAGGCAAAATAACATCCTGCGTCTGGCAGACAGCACAATATGCTCGAAAGCGGGCGTAGCCCGCAACCCAGAATCAGACGGACGGTACAACGCTTCCCGTCATTCCCGCGAAAGCGGGAATCCAGAAAGCGGTTGATACGCTGTGAGTATGGCTCTGGATTCCCGCTTTCGCGGGAGTGACGGTTGTTTTTGGGCATACAGCGGCTTCAGCTTGTTATGCTTGCCAGACAGTTACATCTATTTTTAAGTAATTTTGTGAGTACCGAGTTCTCTTAATTCTCTAAGTAATCTTTTGTCTAGAAATTTAGTCTATCCTGAAGCGTGGCAGTCTGATATGTCAGCGTTGGGCAGATGGAAAAATGCCCAGAATGGTTCCGGCAAAAAAGAAGGGATTGAATGAAATGGGTAAGAAAACGAATTTGATTTGCACTGTGGCGGGCGCTATCGGCATGTTGTTGGTTCTCGCGCCGTTTGCATCAGCTCAAGATGTGATCGTGCCTGATCTGACGGATATGATGCTGCCATCGGCTGAGGCCGCCATTACCGATGCGGGACTGATTGTCGGCGACACAACCTACTTGTTTTCTGCGACGGCGCCGCTGGGGATGGTGCTTGACCAGAATCCTTGGCCGGGGGAAACAGTCGCCGAGGGCACGGCGGTGAACCTGTTTGTTTCAGCGAGGGAACACCCGTGTCCGGATTTCTTTGACTATGGTTCACAGGTGTGGAAGGTGGAGATTGGCGGCGCGGCGCTTGCCGATGTGCTTCAAACCATTGACGCGGATACGGACTATGATCTGTCGCCTTATTATCCCTATGAAACGTGGGATTTGAATGAAGACGGCATTCTTGACAGCACCCAGCTTTCCCTGTTGATGAACATTATGTGCCTTCCGGCGGATACGCAACATCCAACAATAGATATTGCGGCGGTGCAGGCGGCATATTATCAGAATCTTGGCACGTACGATGACCTTCTCGCCAAAGTGAAAGATGATGAGCAGGCCGCCATTACGGCGGCGCCTTATTTGCAGGACATGGGCGTTGAATTAAAGCAAGCCGCCATTGCCGCCGGCATGGAAAACGATTTGGTCGAGCCTCTTGCTTTCAAATCGGGAGCGTTCCCCGACGACTGGCAGGATATGACTTACGGACAATTGGCGGATTTTATGAAGGAAGTTGGAGACGGTATTCAATGGGCGGTTGATAAGGATTATATTGGCGATCAGGGGAGCAGCACGCTATGGGTGGCCATTAATAACGAAGGTTCCAGGTTGCTGGCTGCCGGACTTCTCGGGCTTGATGAGAACATGGTGGACAGGTTGCTGGGAAGCGACGAGTATCAAGAGGTGCTCAAGGCCGTCGCGTTGGTCGAGTTGGATTGGGCGTATTTGCAAGACAAATTTACCTTGGACGCTGGTCTTGTTGGGGATGTACAGGGCGCCATTGACAACATTGAGATTACGTTGGAAGATGAGCCCGTCTTGGGTGATGATGTCTTGATTTTCGAGTCGGAACCGGGGGTTGAATTGTTCGATCCGACAACAGAATGGGGAGAGGACGGCGAGACACTTCAAGACCTTGTTGATACTTGGGGAGACGATCCGGAGGAAATCTGGAACAACATTGAAGAGGATTTCGACGTCGAAGTTCCTGATTTGACGGGCATGAGTCCCGGGGATGCGTCGGCTGCGCTTGCGGCCGCCGGTTTGGCGGTTGGCGAGATTACGCCTGTGTTCAACCCCGATCCTCTTCTCGAGGGGCTG
>DSBB01000157.1 GCA_011046175.1 Candidatus Hydrogenedentota bacterium
ACATTATACCACATAAGGATATATAATGCAAGGGTTATTTGATGTTAAATTGCGGCAAATCCCGCAAACACCAGAAAAAAAACAGCCAAGACCCCGAAATTCCAGAATAAGTCAAAAAAGCCATCAAACAGGTATTGTTTGTACGAATCCCGATTGTTGCGCAATTTGGGAAGAACGGGAAAAAATCTTTTCGGCAGCCGGAACGACACTGAAACCAATTGGCAATACAGGGGGTCTGATGTGTTATCCTTACCGCATTGTGTGGTATCGTGTGTCGTTTTACACGAGGATAATACGTGGTTAACTTGTACAAGGAGAGGAAAAACTTATGAAGAACACGTGGAAAACTTTGTTGGTATGCCTGTGCGCGGGCATGTTGTTAGCCGGATGCGCTACGACTGGCTCGAAAATGTCCGACGAGGACATGATTACAGCCACGGTGATGAAGATGAAGACCGCTCTTGAAGAACTTGACATTGACATGCTGCTGGAAACATTCTCCGATGATTTCTATCACCCGGAAGTGGGCAGCAAGGAAGACGGCCGCGAGCTGCTGCAAATGGCTGTTGACGCCGGTTATGCCGATGATGGCGAAGTCTATGTGGAAGACATGGAAATCACCATCAAGGACGACGGCACGGCGGTGGCGTATCCGATAGACCTTTCCGGCCCTCCGGGATCGATCAGCGTCGAATTGGTGCTGCAAAAGGAAGAAGACGGCTGGTTCATCATCACCGTCAATCCCGACGGCGTATAATTGACATATCCCCAACCTTTCGCAATGGATTAGAGGTCTCGCGCTTATGAGAGTGCGGGGCCTTTTTTTGTGCGCTTTGCCGACATGGTCTGGTGGGGTCCCGGTGTTGTGGACATGGGACGGGATGTCCTTGTTTCGTGGCGCTATGAACGCGTTTGCGCTTCATGGTAAAATACCGCGACAGAAAGAGCAGGCGCGGCGTCTCGCCGCGTTCATCACGTTTGCAAGCGTGGCGCGCCGGGGACAGCCTCCTCTTCGCGATGAGGATGCTTGAGAACTTCTTGTTCTTGATCATAGACGATGACTGGCAAGGCGCTATTGTCTTTTGGAACAACCGTATGATTGAAGTCAAAGGCCTGACAAAATATTTCGGCGCGCTTGCCGCGCTTCAGAATGCTTCGTTCAGCGTTGGGGCGGGCGAGATTGTGGGTTTCCTCGGTCCGAACGGCGCGGGCAAGAGCACGGCGATGCGCATATTGACGGGTTTTTTTCCCGCGAGCCGGGGCGAGGCGCGCGTGGCCGGTTTTGAGGTGCATGAGCAGCCGCTGGAAGTGAAGCGCCGCATCGGCTATCTGCCGGAACATGTGCCGCTCTACGACGAAATGACGGTTAAGGGTTTTCTCGATTACGTGGCGCGCGTAAAGGGCTTGCCGCGCGCGTCGCGCAGGCGCGAAATGTCGCGGGTCATGGAGGTATGCGGCCTCAATGACATGGGCGGACGCTTGCTGCGACAGTTATCCAAGGGCTACCGCCAGCGCGTGGGCATTGCGCAGGCGTTGACTGGCAGCCCGCCGGTGCTGATCCTGGACGAACCGACGGTGGGACTGGACCCTGGTCAAATCGTTGAAATACGCCGGATGATCAGGGAACTGGGCGGGACGCACACGGTGTTGTTGAGCACACACATTCTGCCGGAGGTAAGCATGGTGTGCGACCGGGTCATCATTATCAGCCGCGGGCATATCGTTGCGCAGGACACGATGGAGCGACTCACGGCGGCAGGCGGCAAAACCCTGGAGCAAGCGTTTATGGAGGCGGTGGCGTCCGACGCCAAAGAGGCCATCGGGGAGGACGTCACATGAACAACATCATCGCCGTATGCCGTCGCGAGTTTGCGAGTTTCTTTTTCACGCCCATCGGCTATGTGGTGGCGGGCATGTTTGCCGCCATATCGGGCATTGCGTTTACCTTGTCGCTTTTTGATTACTCGAAGATGTCCGTGGAACCGACGGCGTACGGGTTCAACACGACGCCCGATTTTGCCGAAACGTTGTTGAGCCCCTACCTTGTGTTCTGCGGCATGCTGATAATGTTTCTGACGCCCTTGATCACGATGCGGCTCGTGGCGGAGGAAAAGCATCGGGGCACCATGGAGCTGCTTCTCACCTGGCCTTTGCGCGACCGCGACATTATCTTTGGAAAATTCCTCGCCGCGCTGGGCATGCTGTTCGTCATGATGCTGGTCATTGCGGCGCATCTGGCGCTTATCGGACGGATCACGACCTTTGAACCGGCGGTGCTGGTATTCGGTCTGCTGACGGTGGCGCTGATGGGCGCCGCATTCATCAGCCTGGGCATGTTTATCTCGTCGGTGACCCGCAACCAGATTACGTCGGGAACCATTACCTTCGGCGTCAGCCTTCTGTTGTACGTGGCGGGCAACCTGGGCGAGAGACTGCCTGCGGAGAATCCCACGCCTGCCGGATGGCCGGAGGCGCTTCGGACGGCGGCGGGCCATGTCTACATGCTCCTGCGCGGTCTGATTGTGGAACTGGCGGTGGACGCGCACGCAAGCGAAATGGCGCTGGGTATTGTGCAGCCCCGCGACGTCGCGTATTATTTGCTGTTCACCGCGTTCTTCCTGTTTCTGACCTTCCGCGCCTTCGAGAGCCGGAACTGGAGGGCATGATGCAGAAGACCGCCATAAAACGGTTGCTCGGCGCGGCGGCGTTGCTGGCCTTGACGCTGTCCCTGAACCTGCTCGTATGGACGCAGGCCTTCTTTTCCTTCGCGGTGCTTGCGCCGCTGGCGTTGGCGTTGTTGTGCGGCGTTGGTTGGCTGGCCATGATGCTGCTTACGCTGGCGGAACACCACGCCCTTGAGGACAGGACGCTTGGCGGTTTGAACGCCGTGGTTTCGTCCGCCATTTTTCTGGGCGTCTGCGTGGTGCTGTATCTGCTGGCGGGCGCATGGGACGTGTCTTGGGACCTGACCGAAGAGGGGCGGCGCGACCTTTCACCCCAGACCATTCAGGTGTTGCGAACCATGAACACCGAGGTGGAGGTAATCTGCTTCTTCCTCCAGATTGACGAGGAGCTGGTGGCTATAGCCCGCGACAAGACGCTTCGATTTCTGGAACAGTGCCGGCGCTACACGCCGCTGCTCGATGTGGAAGTGCTCGATCCGACGGTAGACCGGGCGCGGCTTGAGGCGATGAACATCACGCACGCGTCCGTGCAGGGAACCATTGTGCTTCGCTCGGGCGAGCGTCAGCGGGTAATCACGCTGGCCGGCGGCAGTCCCCGCCTGGAAGAACGTGACTTCACCAACGCGCTCATTAACGTATTGCGCAAAACGGAGCCGAAGGTGTACTTCCTGACGGGGCATCAGGAGCGGGACATCATGAACGAGGACGAACAGCAGGGCGGCAGCATCTTTGGCAATCTGTTGCGCGGCGAGTCTTATCAGGTTGAAAGATTCGCGGTCAAAATAAGCGAGCCTGTCCCGCCGTCAGACGCGGATATTGTGGTCATCAACAACCCCACCATGGATCTGCATCCTGTTGAAATCGAGGCGCTGGACGCCTTTATTGCCGGCGGCGGACGCCTTCTGCTGCTTATCAATCCCTGGCGCAGCGCCACAGCGGGTTACGCGCGCGGCGAGCAACTGCGTCCGTGGATAGAGGAGCGTTTCGGCATCGCCATCGGGAATGACATCGTCATCACCGATCAGCGGACCAACCGGTGGCAGGCGGAGCTTACGGTGGACAATACGCCTTTTGAGGACGTGGAAGCAGGGTTTATGGATTATCGGGGCGCATTCAACCTGAAACACCCCATTACGCGCGCCTTTGACCAAACGATTATACTGCAGGCCATGCGCAGCGTTACGGTTTCCGACAAAAAGCCTGAAGGGGCGTCAATAATGGAACTGCTGCGCACCCCGCCGGATTTCTGGGCGGAGACGGACACGGAAAAACTGTTGGAAACCGGACAGGCGAAATGGGATGAAGGCGAGCGCAAAGGGCCGGTGCCCCTCGCCGCCGCGGCGATTGTGCCCGTGGACAAGGCGAACAGCCCGAAGGGCTACGGCGATGCGCGGGTGTTGGTGGTGGGTGACGCCGATTTTGCGGCAAACGCGAACATCATCATTCCCGGGCACATCAACTTCCTGTTGAACACCTTCGCCTGGCTGAGCGAAAGCGAGGACCTTATCGCCATCCGTCCGACGGGCCGCGAGACGCCGCCGCTGATTCTCACGGACATGCAGCGCCGCTCCATCGCATGGGTGGCCATTATGTTGACCGTGCAGACGGTTATTGCCGCCGGGCTTGCCGTCCACGCGTTGCGGAGGATGCGCCAATGAAACCCCGCCACACCCTCGCGCTTCTTGTTTTCCTGCTTCTTCTGTGCGCCGTGTATTACGGCCAGCAATACCGCCGCGTTCAGAGAGAGGAATCGGCGCGGGTGGCGCGGAAAGTATTTGACTTTGCGCCGGAAGACTTGCGGCGCCTGACGATTGACCGTATAGACGGTCCCGCCTGCGCCGCGGAACGCGACGGCGACGGCGGGTGGCGCATCATCGAACCGAACCCGACCATCACACCGTTTCATTA
>DSBB01000152.1 GCA_011046175.1 Candidatus Hydrogenedentota bacterium
CACTTAAGACAGCGCGACGCTTCAATAACAGCCTGTTCGTCAGTCAGGCCAAAGGGCACTTCATTGAAGTTGTGGATGCGGTCCTGTGGCGGTTGTTCCGTCATTCTTTGTCTTGGCGCTTTTTCAGGCATTTCCCGTTACTCCATCCAGTTTGCATTTATGACTGTGTTCTATGGATTCCTGCTCCTGTTCCTTGTATGAACTAAGGCGCGTCATCAACTCGTTGAAGTCAACCTTGTGACCGTCAAACTCCGGGCCGTCCACGCAGGTGAATTTGGTTTGGCCGTCCACCGTGACACGACAACCGCCGCACATGCCCGTGCCATCCACCATGACAGGATTCAAACTTACCATGGTATGGATGGCGTGTTTCTTCGTGAGTTCGCAAAGCGCCTTCATCATGGGAACCGGGCCAATCGCGACCACAATGTTAACGGGTTCACGCGCGATGATTTCTTCCAATGCCTGGGTGACAAACGCCTTGCGTCCATAACTGCCGTCATCCGTGCAGACGATCATCTCATCGCCGATGGCGCCGATTTCCTTTTCCAGAATGAGCAAATGCTGCGTGCGCGCGCCGATAATGTTGATTACACGGTTGCCCGCCTTCTTCATGGCGGTGGATATGGGATATACAGGCGCGACGCCGATGCCGCCGCCCACACATACCACCGTGCCGAAATTCTTAATGTCCGTGGGATGGCCGAGGGGGCCGGCCACATCCATCAGAGAATCCTTGTCCGTCAACTTGGACATGTCGGTTGTGGTTTTGCCGACTATTTGATAGAACAGCGTAATGGTTCCCGCTTCTATGTCGGAATCGGCGATGGTGAGCGGAATGCGTTCGCCTGTTTCGTTGATGCGCAGAATAATAAATTGCCCCGCTTTCCTGTGTTGTGCCACATAAGGGGCGCTGACAACCATTTTGGCGGTGTTCGGGCTGATCAGCTCGTTGGAGAGGATTTTATGCACAGTACTGTTATCCTTATTTTGTTGCACATAGACAACCCATTCGGTAATGGTGCAAAAACAAGGTCAAGATACCACAAAAGCGGGCGACAATGCAAGATTTTAGCGCAAACCAATAAATACGAAGCATGCAAGCCGGTTTCCATACCTCAAATCGTTATCAGATACACGAGTCGCGGGGCGGATATGTCTTTAATACATGCTTTTCCAGCATATTAGCAGCGGGGAATGCCAAAACCGCAAGTGACCCATCGCAACGCCAACGGTTCTTCCGCTAACGGACTTACCGGTAGGTCGCCCCGCAGCGCGCTATCATGCGAAGGCAAACAACGTATCGGCTATGAAAGTTTGCAAAACAGGGATTGTCCCAAACGAACAACCATCGGGAGTGAGACGGACTGCTCAGGAAACTTTCGGCGCCGATTCAATGCACTATATGTCACATGCGTCTTACTATGTCTTATACGTCTCATGAATATCCCACCGTATTTTCATTGTTTATGGAGACGCAGAACATCATGGTGAACCGTCCCTGTTTCGTAAATTTTCACCGTTTATGATGGAAGCGAAAGGTTCATGATCTGTTGTCCTGAAAGCAACGGTAGAACATTCCACGCCCTGCCTTCATGTCGCCGGCAGCGGGAAAATTACCCGGCAGTTATTCGCTCAACCTGAAATACCCCCGGGCGCTTGCTTCTTTCGCATGATGTTGCATACTTCCCCAGGCGAACGCCGCCATGCCTGAGTATCCCCGCTGTCGTGCTATGGCAAGGTAATCTTCCATCTCGCACGCATTGGCGATTTCGCCGTGGCTGGTGCGTACACCCAGCGCGAAGGTGAGCGTAACATTGCCTGCTTTTTGCGCAAGCGCGCCTGCGTCGCGAAGCCGGTTCTCGAACACGTCCAAATAGGAGTCGCCGTAATTCTTGGGATAGCAGTAACCCGATACGTTAAGCAAATCGAGATGTCCGTCCTGAATCCAGTCTGGCCAACACTGCGCCACGGGATGATCAAAGGGCACGTGCGGTCCCCATGTATATAATCCAATTCGCAGTCCCGGATGCTCCGAACGCAGCGCCCCAGCGATTGACGCCATAAGCTGGGACAGCGCTTCTTCCTTATACCGTTGCAGATGAACTTCGGCCTGTTCATCCGTTGTCGGAGATTCAAGCGACGCTGTGGATACCGGGTCAAGTTGTGCATCCCGTTGATTGGGGTACCGTGCGTAATCAAACATGATGCCGTCCGGTTGTATGTGCGCCGCGAGCTGTTTCACGAGTTCCACAATCCAAACCCGTGCCTCGGGATGCGCCGGAGACAGCCACCCCAGCGGCGCGCCGCTCGCGTCACGCAGCGCCCAGTCCGGGTGTGTTTCCAGAATACCCGCGGGCGCGTCGTGTCCGGACGCTAACAGGCACAACGCAGGCATGACCTTCAGGCTGCGTTCCCGCGCCTTGCGCGCAAAAACGCCCAAGATGTCCCAGCCGTCGGCGTTCACCGTGGCCAGCGATGTGCCCGGCCAGAACGCTTTCCCCGAGGTGGTGTTGGCATAGGGGATTACCGTGGTAAAGCCGCAGGCGCACATTATGTCCAGCGCCTCATCCATCCGCGCCTCGCGGACCTCTACGCCTGTTGACCCGTCGCCGAATTCATTGAGATGCACATAAACTCCGGAAAAGGGCTCCGCGCCTGTTGCCGGAAGATATGCCGTCAAAAGAACCAGAACCGGCAATGTCGTATATTTCCATCTTTTGTCCATTGCCGGCGCTTCTCCTTGACCCCTGTTTGAAACAACCAGAAGTTGATGAAAGGCTACACCAGATTTGACAATCCAAGCATAAAAAACTGTTTTGTCGCTGATAAGCCTGCGAGAGTATTAAACACGGCGTGTTCAGTATGGGCTGCGATAGATGCGCAGAAGTGCGCAAAGTCGTGTGGCGCCGGATTCACTTGTCTTCTATCTGGGGCGCTTGCGCGGCGGATTCCGAAATAATTGCGGTTGGTCGGAGGATGACGGTTATGGCGTCGTCCATACCGGACAACATGGAAAGGGGCGAGAAATTACCTGTATTGCCTTGTTCCAAAATGCGCACAACGAAAATGCCGATGCACTTGCCGTCAAGCGAGAAGGCGGGCGCGCCAACGGCGTCGGACGGCGTTACATAGAAAAGGCGGGGGCGTTCCACGATACCGGTGATCCGCGTTAGTTCAACTGTGTGGATGCGGCTTGCTACTTTGCCAAGCCGCTCAATAACCACAATGGTGTCGAGCAGGCCTGGTTGCGCATTTTGGGCGAGGTCCACAAAAGGCAACGGGGGTTCCTGGGGTGTAATGGGACGCAGAAAGGCCAAGTCATTGTCCCTGTCTCGCAGCACGACGGTTGCCGGTATGGGGGTGCTGTCGGTCAGGATGCGCGCATCGGTGATCTCGCTTTGCATTTGCATGTCATCCCCAAGCATCCCGCCCAAAATGCCGGCCATCATGCTCATCGGGTCTGTTGCGGACAGGGCAACCACAGTGAGTCCGGTGTTGTCAATAACAACGCCTGTCGTTTCAATGCGATTCTCTTCGCTTTCGCTGCCCATGCCCATCATGGAAAAGTGCTGTTGCACAACGATTTCTACGGTAACGACAGCGTCTTTTTGGTCATTAAAAACCTGAAGCGCCTGATTTGCCGCGGTTTCGGTGGCCATGGACAGACCGGCTGAAATGACGAAGCAGGCGACAAAACAAAAAAGTGCGCGCTTGAATCGGTTCATTTGAAATATCTATCCTTTCATTCGTGATGAGGCAATGCGGTTGCGTTGTTTGAAAATTAGTCGTGGTATATTTCGACTTCGTCGCCGATGCGCAGGATATGTTTATCCTTCCAGTTATTCCATTTAAACAGGTCGCTTACGCGCACTCCGTATTGGCGGGCAATCGTGGTCGGATTCTGTCCCGCAGTCACCTTATGCACCACCCGGTTGTTGGCTTGCGATTGCGCCATTTGCACATCATTGCCCTGGTCTCGCCGGCCCGTGCCGCGGGTTGGGTTGCGCACGGTCAGGTACTGCCCCACGCGCAATATGGATTTTGCCGTCAGGTTGTTCCACGCAAGCAGTTCTTTGGTTTTTACGCCATAACGGTTTGCAATGGCGCCCGCCGTGTCGCCTGACGCCACTTTATGTTTGATAGTTGCCGGCGCGGCAGTTTTTTCTTGTACTGATGCTTCTTGTATTGTGGCGCCCGGGGAAGCGGCGGCATCTCCCGCCACTATAAGTTTGTCGCCCACCCGTATAACGGAGCGTTTGTCAAGATTGTTCCAGCGCAGGAGATCGCTTACGGAAACCCCATAAAGTTGGGCAATGATGCCGGGGTATTCACCCGGTTTGACTGTGTGATGCAAGATGGGCGCATTTGCGGCGGTTGCCGTTTCCGCGCCAATCGTCAAAGTTTGACCAACCTTTATTTGAGAGCGTCCTCCGAGATTGTTCCAGCGCTGGAGGTCGGCAACCTTCACACTATGCGCCTTGGCAATATCATACAGCGTGTCGCCGCGCCTGACAGTGTAGATTTTTGCGGGTACCCCTTGATGTGAAGAGGGCAACTTAGCCGCTGTTCCGGATGTATTCGTGGAGG
>DSBB01000045.1 GCA_011046175.1 Candidatus Hydrogenedentota bacterium
CTTCATACCAGCCCGGCGCGTTGCCTATGATGGACAGACTGCCAAGCGCGCCATTTTCAAAAACCATCGCCAAGGTGGAATTAATGTCCACGGGAACGTCAAAATTCACCTGGAACGACGCGACTTCCCTGACCTTCATGCCGGTCATCCACATGAGTATGTCCACCAGATGGCTGCCGGAGTCGTTCAACTGCCCACCGCCCGACATCTCCATCGTCTGGCGCCATGTGTTGCGCGTCAAACGCAGCCATTCCTGGCTCAGAACCGCCTGCACAAACTCAATTTCACCCAACGCGCCCTTTTGTATTTGGGAGCGCATATAACGAAAAGAGGGATCGTAATGGCGTTGGTAGGAAATCATCAGGGTGCGATTGACCGCTGTTGCTTTTTTAATGAGCGCTTTTGCGTGTTTGATGGTGCATACCATCGGCTTCTCCGTCAGCACATGCAGCCCTTTGTTCAGCGAGTAGTTGATTTGTTCGTAGTGAACGGTATGCGGACTGAGAATGACAACGCCGTCAACGTGCTCCTTTTTCAGCATGTCCTTGTAATCGCGATACACGGGCAGTTTATCGGCGCCCGGACAATGTTCATAAAACCGTTTCAACGAAGCATTACTCGGTTCGTTTAGCGCGACAACCTGCGCCTTCTTTGTTTCGTGGAGCCGGTGATAATGACCGATGGCAATCCCACCCGCGCCGATAAAGCCAATGCGAAACTTTCCCGCCATGACAACGATTCTCCTTGTGTTGAGTGAAAATTCAAAAAACAACATCTGCGCCAGAATGGTACTCCTTATCACGTTGTAATGCAAAAAAGAATACCGTGTTGCTAATGTCGGAAAATGCCCCATTTCTTGGCATTTACTGAAAGCTAATCGTGGTGATATCATAAGACACGCCACGCCGAAAACCGGTGAAATATCCGGGTTAATAAAACCTGCCAAAGGAATCTCTATGAATATTAAGAGGAACCGCAGCCACGTCGCTGGCGTCGCTCGCGCTGGATTCCGCAGGCGGCAGCGGAGAAACGGAACAGGGCATCCCCGCTTCTGTGCTGACCACGCATGACAATCGTGTCCGTTCTCATCTTTCGCGCCAGGTGCTTGACCCTGACAGTCGCTGATATGGCGGATTGACTGACACGAACGAACTGCACACAGCCCAAAGCGCCGCCGCGATGCTTTATGACTGCGCGGGCGGTTACTATTGTCCTGCATCCGAGTGGCATCAGTCCGGCGAAGTGTTCGAGCGCATGAAGCTCGCCGCCCGTTTTCTGGAGGATGTACAGTCAACAGACGGTAATATTGACCTGATGAGCACCAACTTCAACTCGCCGCCGGATACCGCATTTGTTGTGCACAAAGTGGCCACAGCGGCGCGGCTGGCAGACGTACACAACGACAAGGCGATGCTGGATGTGTTGCGCTCGTTCCTGGAACGGGCGGGCGGCGGCATAACCCGCGGCGGCATTCACACGCCGAACCATCGCTGGGTCGTGTGTGCCGCGCTCGCGCAGCTTTATGAATTGTTCAGCCATGAATCTTATTTGACCCGTATTGACGAATGGCTCGCGGAAGGCATTGACATAGACGAGGAGGGGCAGTACATCGAGCGCAGCACCGCCATTTACAATGCCGCAATCAATCACGCCTTTATTGTAATGGCGGTAAAACTGAACCGGCCCGAACTGCTCGCGCCGGTACGGGCCAATCTCGATGCGATGCGCTATCTGATTCATCCCAACGGCGAGGTGGTCACAGAGATTTCCAGGAGGCAGGATGTCGGCCAACGCCGGGACATGGGCAATTACTGGTTTGCGTTGCGCTATATGGCGAACCTGGATGGCAACGGCCAGTATGCCGCTATGCTTGCCCCCATCGAACCGCATCGCATGGAACTTTCCACCCTGCTGGAGTACCCGGAAATGCAGGCTGTCTCTCCCGCGCAGACACCGCTGCCCGATCCTTTTGAGCGGGAGTATCCGCTGTCAGAAATTATCCGCATCCGGCAGCAGCGCCTCAGTGCCACCATCATGGGCGCCCGCAAGGGCAACAGGCTCGTGTCGCACTTTGGCGAGGCTGTTGTTGAGGGAGTGCGCGTGGCGGTTGACTTTTCCCGCAGGGGCTTGTTTATTCCCGCTGAAACCGAAAGGCGCGCTGACGGATGGTTGTTCCGCCAAGAACTGTCCAGCGAGGGGAAGACTCTCACTATTGAAATGCTTATTCGTAGAACATCCGGAGGCTTTGCCCTTGAGCTGCGTTCTTTCGGCGAAGCACATGTGCCCGTATTGGTGGAAGTTGCGTTACGTTCCGGCGGCGAACTCACGGGCGGCGTTCCTTCGGCGGATGCAGGCGGCGCGCATTTTTTGCGGGAAGGATACGCGCAATACCGTGTCGGAGATGATGTGTTGCGCATTGGTCCCGGTAACGCTGCACATGAACAGATACTTATGCCCGGCGCTGACGGCCCCGCACCATTGGGCGTCTACGTCACGGGGCACACCCTCTTTGACCACACCCTTTTTCTTGAAATGACATAACCCGTACAACGAGCAGGAACAACACATGAATACACAAGCCGCTGATTTGCCGTCCGCACCGGACGCCATGCATATACACAGAGGGCGCATGCAGGCCGTGCTATATTACGGACGCGCCAACCAACGGATAACCGCACACTTTGGCGATGCGGTTATTGAGGGTTTTCGTTTTGCATCCGCGTTTTTCGGCAAGGGTGAGTTCTCTCCCTCCAGCATCACACCGCGCGGGGACGGCTTGTATTTCCGGCAGGAGCTGTCGGGGCAATATTATCAACCGCTGCGCGGCGATCAGTTGGAGCCGGTGACCCGGGATAATTGGTCAAAATTGAAAATGAGACGGGAAGTCAGTGAAGAGTGCAGACTTACCTATCGCGCCCACATCCGCGCAATTGACAACGGCCTCGAGATGCGCATACATGCCACGGGCACGGACAATGTTCCGATTGCTGTGGAAATCGCATTGCGCCCGGGCGGCCAACTCGAAGGCGTTGTGCCTGCACCGGATGCGAAACAGGCGTTTCTGCTGCGCGACGGTCATGCCCGCTACCGTGTAGGCGACGATGTGGTGCAAATCGGTCCCGGCAAAGCGCAACATGGCTACACCCAGATTCGCGGGGCGGCAAAACGCCTTACTGACACAGGCCTCTACTTCACGGGACTCACGCCCTTTGACCATGCCTTCACACTGGAGATGGAGTAGCAACTTGGTGCCGGCCCTTGGATACTCTTTCGTGGCTTGCTACGAATGCAACAATTCTTGGTATGCTGCCAATGTCTGCTGCACCATTCGCTCCACGGAAAATTTTTCCAGTGCCAGTGTCTGGCCCGCCTTTGCCATCTGCAATGCAGTATCACGGTTTTGTAGTGACGAAAGAATCGCCTGGGCAAGCGCTTCAGCATCACGGACAGGAACGAGATGACCTGTTTCCCCAGGAATCACCATTTCGCGCGCGCCGCCCGCTTCCGTAGCGACCACGGGAACGCCCGACGCCAGCGCTTCAAGAATGGAAGTGCCCAGTCCTTCCGACCAACTGGACGATACATACACATCGGAAGACCTTGTTATACCAGGCGCATCAGCACGATAACCAAGCAGAGAAACACAATCCTGCAATTCCAGGGCCTCACACTTCGTCTCGATAGCGCCTCTTAACTTCCCTTCGCCCGCAATGCATACGCGCACTGAAGGTACCTGTTTCCGGACAATGGCGACTGCTTCCAGTAGATTGATATGGTCCTTGTGATCCACCAATGCCCCGGCGCTGAACAATAATGGCGCATCGTCCGGAACACCCAACGACGCACGAGGCACAGGCGGCATTAGAGCGCGTTCCAAATCCACGGCGCTGTGTACCACGCAAGTCTGGGGCGGACCCAGCCCGTAGGTCTCCAGCGTTTGCCTTACTTTTTCCGAGACGCAAAGGATGCGGTCGGCGCGGTTGTATTTCCAACGGTTTAGCAGATGGCTTTTGGGCATGAAGTCCACACGACGGGACGCCACGATTCTGCTGCTCATGCCAAACAAAGACGCCAGCGCGGCAATGCCGTGCGCATGGCTGGTGTGCGCGTGAACAATGTCTACGTTCAAGTCCTTTGTCAAGCGGGAGAGTTGCAGCGCCGAAAATACGTCCAACTCGCCGCGCAGGGGCAGCGCGCGACGTTCAAGGTCATTGCGGCCTTGGTGCATATTGATGAATTCCTCGTTCCCGCGTCCGATGAGGATATTTTTGACGCCGCGCGCGGCCAAGCCGTTCACCAACCATGCCGCCTGCTGTTCGCCGCCGCGCAGCCCGCGCTGTTCATCCAGATGGCACACGGTGATCATCCGTCGCGCCCTTTTTCCTTTGCCTGTTGGTGTTGCTCGACGACCTGTCGGTAGACATCAAGAGTGCGTCGGACAAACACCTCGCTGCTGAACTCCGCTTTTGCGCGTTTACGCGCGGCAAGCCCCATCTCGTCGCGCAAACGCGGGTTGGCGATGAGTGTTTTCAACGCTTCGGCCAAAGGTTCAACCGTGCCGGCGGGCACAATAAATC
>DSBB01000035.1 GCA_011046175.1 Candidatus Hydrogenedentota bacterium
ATCGGGAAGGCGCTATGCCCGGTTCTTCAGGATAGGCGAGCGCGGGAAATTTCGTGCGCACCGTCACCGGACGCCATTGCCGCGCATCGGCGAGATAGTCAAGCAGGTTGGCGGTCAGCCGGAGCAGGTTGTCGCGATGGGGGTTTTCAAAATCGGCATAGTCCGGCCAGCGTCCGCCGAAAACAATCAGTCTGCCCGCGCCCAGTTCATATTCCACCAATGGCCGCCGCACGCCGTCGGGCGTGTTGCCCAACAGCATGCCTTCCGCAGGGCCGCCCCAATAGAAATCCGCCACGGCGCGACACCCGCCATTGCTGAGCCAGACCAGCCCGTCCTCCACGCGCAGCCCGTCAAAGACCGGATGCGCCGTCTCCGCAGGAACCAGCGCCGCCGGGTCGCGATAATTTTCCAGATCATGCCGCTGGGCGCGAATGATCGGTTCGAGTCCTAAATGGTCCACCATCGCCAGCGCGCCGCCGGAAAACAGCACGCCCCCGCCGTCCTCGGCAAACCGGCGTATCGCCGACAGGTATGCGCCCCCGTATAACGCGTTACGGGCGATGGCGTCGCCCTGGTGATACCACACCACATCAAAAGTGTCGAGCGTGCGCGCGCCACCGGACGCATCCACAAAACCGCCTTCACCGTTGACAAACAGTAGCGTGGCGCACCTCAACTTTTTGGCCGTTTCCCATGCCCCCTGCTCATGCGGTCCCATCTGTGCCCGGCCCGTCTCAGCGGACAGGAACGCAATCTGATGTTCCGCAACGGCGCCATGCACGAAGCACAGCGCAACGACAATGACGCATATACGCATATAGCCTCTATGTAAAGACATCTTGCACCTTATGAAGTCTACGTTGATGATTCAGTATGCGTGATGCGACATCGGTTTATCAAACACCGCACTTGACTGTTGAAAGGCCAACTCACAAGGCACTATACTTGTTCTTAAGGCGAAGCAGCAGGAATCTTCTTAACATCTGAAAATTCTTGAGAGAAAGCACAATGTACTTGCATTAAGTGGAGGTCTCATTTGGAGAATAACATCAGACATCCTGATCTCGGCTGGGGTTTTCGGTTAATATTCGGAATTGCGTATGGCACTTTTTTTGCATTAATACTGGGCGGCATGACACCCTTCATGAGGTAAATCAAACCGATGAGGGGCTATTCGTTAAGGAATCGTCATGCCGCAGCAGTTATTATTGCAGGATTGTGTGGTGGGTGCAACTTGTCTTGCGCCCGGCGTTTACATGGTGGAAAAGGATGGCTTCGTCACCTATTTTTTGGGCGAGGACAATTTCTTCAGTCATCGTTGCGGCGATGACGCCTCGTATCGTTTGGCGTTGACGCTGCTGATGCACAACGGTCATGTTCGTCCCTGTGAATTGGAGCGTTCGACGCTGCATATACCGCATCGCACGCTGATGAACTGGCTGCATCAGTATCGGGAGCGCGGGGCGGATTCATTTTATCGTCCGCGTTCGTATTCGTCTGCGCCTGTTATGAACGCCGACATGGTTGCCCGCTGCGGACAATTGCTTTCATCGGGTTTGTCTGTTGGCGCCACAGCGCGAGAAGCAGGCATTGGGGATTCGACGTTGCGCAAGGCATTGAAGCGCGGCGCTGTCCGCCGTCTCAGTCAGGAAGAATTTTCTGCGCTTGGGAACCCTGTGCATCCCCCTGCAAGCAGCAAGTCTGAGCGCAGCCGGGCGGATGCGCAGGCGGCACAGGGTATGGGCACGGCCTGCACCCGTTGCGATGCGCGCATGATGGCGGCGCTGGGCTTGGTCAAGAGCGTTACGGCGCGTTTTGAGCGTTGCGACGACGTGATGATGGGCGGGCTTCTGGCCGGCTTGCCTGCGTTGTGCGCCAATGGGCTTCTCAGCGGCATCGGCAAGCACCTTTCTCTTCCCGGCGGTTTTTACAGTTGTTTGCACATTGTTGTGCTTTTGGGGTTTATGGCGCTTGCCCGCATACGGCGTCCCGAGGGATTGCGCCATGTGCCGCCGGGAGAACTGGGTATTGTGATGGGATTGGATCGTGCGCCGGAAGTGCGCACGTTGCGGGAAAAAATAACGGTAATGGCGCAGACCGGCCGTCCGGATGCGTGGATGGAAGAACTGTCATGTCAGTGGATGCAGGATGATCCGGATGAGGCGGGTTACCTGTATATGGACGGCCATGTCCGCGTCTACCACGGCGGCAAGGCGAATCTGCCGCGCCGTTACGTCTCGCGTGAACGGCTGTGTTTGCGCGGCACCACGGATTACTGGGTAAACGACGCGCTGGGGCGTCCCTTCTTCGTCGTTTCCAAAACGGTCACCGAAGGGTTGGGTGCGGTATTGCTTAACGACATCGCTCCCAAACTACTTGCAATGGTTCCCAATCAGCCTTCGCAACAGGCGCTTGACCAGGATCCGCTCCTGCATCGTTTTGCCGTTATCTTTGATCGTGAAGGCGCATCGTTCAGTTTATTGTCGGCGTTGTGGCGGCACAGGATTGCCGCGATCACCTATCGCAAAAACGTCACAGACCACTGGGAGAAAAGCGAATTCGAGCAAACGGAAGTGCCCGTTCCCGGCGGGGGCGTCACGCGCATGATGTTGGCGCAACGCGAAACGGCCATACGCGCAGGCGGCCATTGCATTGCTGTAACAGAGGTGCGCCGCCTGACAAAAACCGGACACCAGACGGCCATTATCAGCACGGGAAGAACGCTGCCCACGGCCACCGTCGCAGGGCGCATGTTCGCCAGATGGTGCCAGGAAAACTTCTTCGCCTACATGATGCAACATTATGATATTGATGGACTTGTGCAGTATGGCGCCCAGGACATTCCCGGCACCGTTCAAGTGGTAAATCCCCTCTGGCGTGATCAGGACAAGGCGGTAAGACAGACCCGTCGCGAACTTGACAGACTACTGGTGCAGTTGGGAAAACTGCATGAATGCGACCCGGAGGAGAAGACGACTTACCAAAAAGCCGAATTGGTGGAGACTATCGAGGAAATAAAAGGTGTACTGGAACAGCAACGCCAAGAACGCAATCAGTTGAAACGCAAAGTGGCCATTGAATCGCTGCCCGAAGAGCAGCGTCCCACGCAACTATTGCCGCTCAACAAAATGCTTGTTGATACCATAAAGATGATTGCCTACCGCGCCGAAACGGCTTTGGTCGGATTGCTGACTGCCCATCTGAACAAGGAAGAGGAGGCGCGCGCCCTCGTGCGCCAGATATTGGTGAGCGCTGCAGACATTATCCCCAATCCTGCTGAAAACACCCTGACCGTGCGAATACACAGAATGGCATGTCCCGCCCATGACAAGGCCGTACAAGCGCTACTTGCAACACTGACTGAAATGGAATTCAGACATCCGGAAACCAACGCAAGGATGGTCTATAGGCTGGCATAATTCAGCCAAAAAAGTGCCAACACCATTTCCGACGAGATCAGGATGTCTGAACATATTGAAACGTACCCGAACAGAGAGGTTGAAACGGAACCGTATGATAACACTGACCGAGAGAACACAATTATTTCAAGCCAACCTTTAGATTAAGCAATCAACGGAGGAATAAAATGAGCACATTCGACAGCACCAAAACGCCGCTTCAATCATTGCTGAAAGATATTTGCGAGGGTAAGATTCAATTGCCGGATTTCCAACGTGGCTGGGTGTGGGATGACGATCATATTCGCGATTTGTTGGTGAGTCTCGCCCGTTCTTTTCCTGTGGGCGCGGTGATGCTTTTGGAAACTGGCGGGCCGGTCCGATTCCAGACCCGCCCCGTGGAAGGCTTGGAAATGACCCCGGCCAAGGATGCCGCACCAGAAAAACTGATTCTGGACGGGCAGCAGCGCCTGACCACGCTGACCCAGGCGTTGGCGATCACCGCTCCGGTACATACGCGCACGAGCAAGGGCAAGAAGATCAAACGACACTATTATTTCAATATCCGTCAGGCGCTGGAAACACCCCAGGATTTGGATGCCGCTGTGGTCGCCGTGGATGAAAACCGCCAGATCCGTACCAACTTCGGGCGCGATGTTGATCTGGACTTGTCAACCCGAGAAAAAGAGTGTAAGCAACTCTATTTCCCCTGTGACCAGACAATGAATTCGGACGAATGGGAGGAAACTCTGCACAGCGTGGCGCCAGAACATTTTCCGCTCTACATGAAATTTCGCGGCACGGTGCTGAAGTCGTTCCGGGACTACCAGATACCTGTAATCCAACTGCACAAGGAAACAACCAAGGAAGCGGTTTGTCTTGTCTTTGAAAAGGTCAACACAGGCGGGGTGCAATTGTCTGTGTTCGAGCTGATCACCGCGAGCTATGCCGCCGGAGGCTACAACCTTCGCGACGACTGGTACGGTTCGACCGTACGCAAGGTTGAGTCACGCTGCAAACGTCTCGCCAATGATCAATTATTGAGCGAAATCGAAGCAACCGAAATAAGGCCACCTGTCCTGTAGGCGAAGACATGTGTCCACGCAGGTCACCGTTTGATATTACTTGATTTGGGGGTGGAAATTCATCATTTGTTCAATGTCCTTGTTC
>DSBB01000139.1 GCA_011046175.1 Candidatus Hydrogenedentota bacterium
ATACTCGCCCAAGGCGCGCGGCTGCCTCAAAAAATAGTCCAACAAAAAAACATTTCCCCGGCGCCGGACCAATCTTACAACTTCTACGTGCCGCCCCCGCCGTCCAAAACGCCCGCGCCGATTGTGGTCGGAACAGGTCCGTGCGGCCTGTTTGGAGCGCTGGTGCTGGCACGTCTGGGTTTTCGGCCCGTTGTGTTGGAACGCGGTAAACCGGTGCGTGAACGCATGCGCGATGTGCGCGCTTTCTGGCGGGACGGCGCGCTGCAGCCCGAATCCAACGCGCTGTTCGGCGAAGGCGTCGCCGGTACGTTTTCCGACGGCAAGCTCCATTCACAAAGCAAGGACACGGGAAACCGCCGACTCTGGATTTTGCGGGAACTGGCGCTTGCGGGGGCGCCCGATGAAATCCGCTACGACAGCAAGCCGCACATCGGCACCAATAACCTTGTCAAGGTAGTGGAAAACCTGCGCGCCGCCATTCTCTCCCTGGGCGGCGTCATCCGCTACGCGAGCCGTGTTACCGAACTGCTTATGGAGCGCGGCCAAATACGGGGGGTTGAAGTGAATGGCGCTGAAATCATTCACGGTGGACATGTGTTGCTCGCCATCGGCCACAGCGCCCGTGACACATACGCCATGCTGCACGAAAAGGGTGTTCGGATGTCGCAGAAGCCCTTTTCCATCGGTGCCCGCATTGAACATCCTCAAGCGTTGATTGACCGGGCGCAATACGGACCATACGCCGGACATCCGCGCCTCGGCGCGGCGGAATACAAAGCAGTATGGCATTGCCGCAACGGACGCAGCGTGTATACTTTCTGCATGTGTCCGGGCGGACATGTAATCGCCGCCTGCAACGAGCCGGAAACCATTGCCACAAACGGCATGAGTCACTTTGCGCGCAAGGCGGCAAACGCCAACAGCGGCCTGCTGGTGGGCGTGGAACCGGATGATTACGGCGACGCGCATCCGCTCGCGGGAATCGCATTTCAGCGCCGGTGGGAAAAGGCGGCGTATTTGCTGGGGGGCGGCGGCTATCACGCGCCTGCGCAACTGGTGCGTGATCTGCTTGCGGGACGCGCCTCAACCCGCCTTGGCGCCGTAATGCCGTCTTATGCGCCCGGCACGACACCCGCCGATCTGCGCGAATGCATGCCCGATTATGTCATTGAAGCGTGGCGCGAAGGAATACCGGCAATCGCCAAGAAACTCCATGGCTTTGATCTGCCCGATGCGGTGCTCACCGGCGTCGAGACGCGCAGCTCTTCTCCCGTGCGCATTGATCGCGACAAAACCTGGCAGAGCGTTTCTGTTTGCGGCTTGTATCCGGCGGGCGAGGGCGCGGGCTACGCGGGCGGCATCATGTCCTCGGCCATGGACGGTATGCGCGCAGCGGAACAAATCGCCCTGAGCGCTGGTAAAACATAGGAAAAAAACATCGTGAAAAGAAAAAAGAAGCAATACCTCGCGGGGCATCAGCGCAGCTGGATATGGGGACGCAACGCCGTTACGGAAATCCTCGAGGCGGCGAAGTGGCCCATGATTGAATTGTTCCTTGCCGATGATTTGCCGCAGGAAGCATTAACCGCGGCACAGCAACAAGGACGCGCGTTGGGCGCGGATGTAACGGCGACAACACGTGAGCGACTCCGCGAACTGTGCGGCGCAACCGAGCATCAGGGGTATCTTGCCCGCATGGGTCCCTATCCCTACGCTACTTGGAACGAGGTGATGGCAGAGGCGGCGAATGCGGGTTCCCCTCCGTTCTATCTGGTATTGGACGCCATACGCGACCCGCATAATTTTGGCGCAATCGTGCGTTCTGCGGCGGCGCTGAACGCAACCGCCGTTATTATCGGCGTGGAGGAGCAATCGCCGGTAAACAATCATGTGGCGCGCGCTTCGGCGGGCGCAGTAAATCGCATTCCCATTCTTCAAAGCAATTCCATTGCGGAAGCGTTGACATATCTTCAGGAACGGGAAACCCTTTGCGCGGCGGCGGACCAACGGGGCAATATCCTCTGTTGGGAGTATGATTTTAACAGGCCGGTGGCGCTGGTCATGGGCAATGAAAGCGCCGGGGTGCGTCCCGAATTACGTGAACGATGTCCCCACCGAATCGCCATCCCCGGCAGCGGCAAGACGGATTCACTGAATGTGGCCGCGGCAGGCGCAACGCTGTTATACGAAGCGATGCGACAACGCGCCGGCTGACTACAGGAAACGCGCCTTGTCCGGTTCAATCATGTCAAACAGACTGTAGCCCAACGCGCGCATCAGTTTGTCCAGGCGCACAATCGGCAGTCCCAGCACATTCTGATAACAACCGTCATAACGGGACACCAGCAAGCTGCCCGGCCCGTCCACCGTATACGCGCCCGCCCTGTCCAAAGGACGCACCGTTTCCACAAAGCGGTTTATCTCTTCCGCCGTAAGCGTGCGAAAGGTAACATCCGTGCTTTCCGATCCAATCGCCGTGCGACCCGTCCCTTTGTCCAACAAAGCAAGGCCGGTAACCACCTGATGAGTGTTGCCGGCAAGCCGCCCGAGCATCGCCCGCGCCTCTTCCATGTTGGCGGGCTTGGACAGCGCCGTCCCGTCAAGAAATACCAGCGTGTCCGCCGCTATAATCAACGTTTCGTCATGCGTCTGCGGCGCGACCGCGTGGCACTTGGCGCGCGCGTTTGCCTCCACAATCGCAGCGGGAGCGCCGCCCGTGTCGCATTCCTCTATATCGGCGGCGCATACGTCAAAGTCAATGCCAAGCGCCGCCAACAAATAGCGACGGCGGGGTGAAGCCGAAGCAAGGACTACTTTGTTCATTCAATGTTCCTTTTCGCTTGGTTGAGAAGTTGCACAAAAGGGCGGAAGCCATTATAATGAATTTAGCGTCCCATGGTGGTAATCAAACCATCGCGCCGATGTCGGGGTAAGCGCGTATTGCGACAACATTTTGACATGCGGGCATTGCCTGCGCTATCAAGGAAAAACGATAATGAAGCACACCAAGCGACTGACGGTTATGAAGCGTCTTCCTGAATCCGCAATGGGCACCGGCGATATATTGTTGCTTATCGGGACAATATTGACGGGCGTCGGTTCGGTGCTAATGGGCATCAGCCCCTTCTTCGGATCAAAAGGCTGAAAATACGCTGCAACAAGCAACGGCGCGGCGCGGACAAGTTTGCGCCGTATAAAACAACACGGCAGGGTGCAGGATGGATAGTCGTCCCTATTTGAAAGTGAACGCGGAAACCCAAGACAAAGAACGCAGCATTTGTGGTTTCCGGCAGCGGCTGCTGAAAAAGGAGGACGGCGCGCCGACAAGCGTCACCCGTTTGCGCACGGACAACGCACAGGCGCACTGGCACCGTCATACACACGAGTACTACTACGTCCTGTCCGGCGAAGGCGCCATTATAATTGACGGCGAAGAAGTGCCGGTTAAAGCGGGGGACTGCGTGTGGATACGCCCCGGCCATTTGCATCAGGCCGTCGGCAATTTTGAAGCGCTCATCATGGGAACCCCGCCATTTGATTATGACGACGTAATCATGGAACCGCCCGGCGCGTGACCACTCGCGCCTTGGTGTTATTCCAGAGGCTTCCACTCCGTATCCTTGCGGAGGATGATTTTTAACGCGGCAGCCCCGATCAAAACGCCCGACAGGATAATGCCTAGTTGCAAAAGGAGCAAAATCCCGGGGCTTAATGCGCCGGGCGCCTCCTCTTCAAGGGACAGCTGCGGCGCTTCAAACCGCCTTGCTGTCGGCGCCTGCGCCGCCTCGGTCATTCTCTTGGCGCGTTCCGCAAGGAGGATATCCGCTTCCTTTACGGCTTTCCACCCCGACGCCGTTTCGAGGAATGTGTATCCGTTTGACTTCCACATATTTTCAAGACGCATCCTGCGCTTGGCCGGCGCCTCATAACGCAACGCAATCTCCTTTCTCCTTATTGAAAAAGGGGCGGCGTCGTAAAAAGGAGAATCAACCACCACTACGACCATTGCCATCGGCTCAATTTCAATGCTGTGGTCCGTCAGCCATTGTCCATCTACCTGCAAACCCGCAAAAAACGGCGCCTCCCCTTTCACCGTCACTTCAAAAGTGGGGACATCCGGCGGGGGCATGTTGCGCGTGTAAAGCGCATCCGTCTGAGATGCGGCAGCCATTAACGAAATAGTGACAACAACTAACATGACGTAATTCTTTCCTCAGGCTCGGGCAAATGGTGTCTGTACGGGCCTCTATTGTAATCAGATTGACCTGCCCGTTCTCAAGTGAGTATGATCTCCACTGCCAACACAACGCAGGGCGGCAAACGGCATGTCTCGCCTCGCCGGACGCGGCGGAGTTGCAAAAAGAAAGGTTGTCTTAATGGCAAAAAACATCTATCAGAAGATTTGGGGCGCCCATCTTGTGGCGGAACCGGAAGGGCAGGACGCCATACTTTACATAGACCGACATTACGTGCATGAGGTGACCTCCCCGCAAGCGTTTGAAGGGCTGCGGCTTGCCGGACGCAAGGTGCGCAGGCCGGAACTGACCTTCGCCACCATGGACCA
>DSBB01000527.1 GCA_011046175.1 Candidatus Hydrogenedentota bacterium
ATTATTGACAGTATCGCCAAAAAATGCTATAATTGGGGCTGTATTGTACGCTTTTCACGCGGCAGCGTGGGAGTGTTAGATTCAATCCAACAGGAGACGAAGAAGTATGGCGCCGCCACAGCGTTCGCGCTCCAACATACCGACCTGTTCTTTTTGTGGCAAACGCCACGACGAAGTCGCCAAGCTGATTGCGGGTCCCGATGTAAACATCTGCGACGAATGCGTGAAACTCTGCAATGAGATTGTTGCGGAAGATCGCGCCCGCAAGCGCGGCGGGTCAGCCGTGCATGTGCCTGCGCCGCGCGAGATCAAGGATTTTCTGGACCAATATGTGGTGGGCCAGGAGCGCGCCAAGCGCATTCTCGCCGTATCCGTACACAATCATTATAAGCGCCTAGCGACGGGCTCCGAAATAGACGGCGTTGAACTGCAAAAGACCAATGTGTTGCTTATTGGCCCGTCCGGCTGCGGCAAGACGCTTCTCGCGGAGAGTCTTGCGCGAATGCTGGACGTTCCCTTTGCCATTGTGGATGCGACAACGTTGACCGAGGCGGGTTATGTGGGCGATGACGTGGAAAATGTCATTCTCAAATTGTTGCAGAACGCCGATTTTGACGCGGCGCGCGCCGAGACCGGCATCATATACATAGATGAGATAGACAAGACGGCGCGCAAGAGCGACAGTCCTTCCATCACCCGCGACGTTTCGGGCGAGGGCGTACAGCAGGCGCTCTTAAAAATCATCGAAGGCACCGTTGCGGCGGTTCCGCCTCAGGGCGGCCGCAAACATCCGCAGCAGGAATGCATTCAAGTGGACACGCGCAACATCTTGTTTATTTGCGGCGGCGCTTATAACGGCCTTGAACAGATCATCCGCAAACGCACAGGAAACAATGCCATTGGATTTAAAGCCGACATCAAATCCAAGGAACAGATGCGTATCGGCGATATTCTGGCGCTGGTGCGCCCGGAAGACCTTATCAATTATGGAATGATCCCCGAGTTTTCGGGACGCCTCCCTGTAATAGCCACCTTGCACGACCTCTCGGGCAAGGATTTGGAGCGCATCCTTGTGGAGCCGAAGAACGCCCTGACGCGGCAGTATGAAAAACTGTTTCAAATGGAGAAAGTGAAGCTCGAGTTCAAGGATGAAACGATTGCGGCGATTGCAAAGAAGGCGATTAGCCTTGAGACGGGCGCGCGCGGCTTGCGCGCCATACTTGAAGACGCCATGCTTGGGCTGATGTTTGACATCCCCAGCCGCAACGACATTCGCGAAGTGATCATAACTCCCGGCGTTATCACTGCCAATGAAGACCCGATAATTGTGTATGAACGTGATAAACGCAGGGAAATTGCCGATAAGGGGGCCAGTTCCGCGTCGGCGTGAGCCTGTTAAAAACGAATCATGGACGGCGTTTTCCGGTGAATACGCGCGCCTGTCATGGGCTGCGCGTCCGGCGAAATGGGCGGGACAAATGATACGGGCTTATACTGGATGAATCGTTTTGTCTGTCCTGCCCGTATGGCCTATTCCATGTATCCAAAGACACGCGCTTATGCCCCATTTGTTTTTCGTGTTGAGTGTGAATGGAGAACAATCCTTGTAATGCCCAGAAAAAAGACTATGGATTCCGAACCCTATTTTACCTTGCCGCTGTTGCCGTTGAAGGACACCGTTGTGTTCCCGAAAATGGTGGTGCCGCTTTTTGTGGGACGTCCGGGGTCGGTCGCGGCCGTCGAGCAGGCGCTGGATGAAGGCGTTCCTTTGTTCTTGTGCGCCCAACGCGATCCGGGTGAGGAGGAACCCAAGGCGGAAGGCATGTACCGCATCGGCACGGCGGCCAAAATTGTGAACGTGCTGCGTTTGCCCGACAACTCGCTCAAGGTGGTGGTGGAGGGATTGGGACGGGCCCGCGCGAGAAAATTTAACCTTTCCACCCTCCCGTTTACCGCCGATGTGGGCAAGGTCGTGATGCGCCGTCGCGGCGGGAAACAAATAGAAGGGCTCATGCGCGCGGTGTTGCATCAGTTCGAGGAATATGTTCGGCTTACCGGGCGCATTGCGCCGGAAATCTTCATGACCATCCAGGGGATGACCGATCCCGAGCTGTTTAGCGATACGATATGCGCTTTTCTTTTCATCGCCGTCGAGGAGCGTCAGGAGTTGCTCGAGGGATTGGACGTGGTGAAGCGGCTCCATCGTATTTCAGGACTTCTTATGCGCGAGAACGAACTTGCGGAGATCGAACAACGCGTTCGCAATCGTGTGCGTGAGCAAATGGAGCGCGGCCAGCGTGAACATTATTTGCAGGAGCAATTGCGTGTTATTCAGCAGGAATTGGGCAACCGTGAAGACGGGGGCAACGAGTTCACCGAACTGAAGGAGTTGCTCGAAAAAACGGCCATGCCCGCATCGGTGAAGGCGAAAGCCGATCGGGAGTATCAGCGTTACGAACGGCTTCCGCTGATGAGTCCGGAAAGCGCGGTGTTGCGGGGCTACCTCGAGTGGATATGCGATATGCCGTGGTCGAAACGCACCCGCGACGCCATTGATCTTGCCGCCGCAAGGAAAATTCTTGACGCCGACCATTTCGGCTTGGAAAAGGTGAAGGAGCGCATCCTCGAATTTCTCGCTGTGCGCAAGTTGAACAAGAAAGGCAAAGGACCGATTCTGTGCCTTGTCGGGCCGCCGGGCGTGGGCAAGACGTCGCTTGGTCAATCCATTGCCCGCGCCATGAACCGCAAGTTTGCCCGCGTTTCACTGGGCGGCATCCGGGACGAAGCCGAGATTCGTGGCCATCGTCGCACGTATGTGGGCGCGCTGCCGGGGCGCATTGTCCAGAGCATCAAGGATGTGGGTGTGAAGAACCCCGTGTTCATGCTTGATGAAATAGACAAGATGAGCATGGATTTCAGAGGCGATCCGTCCTCGGCGCTGCTTGAGGCGCTTGACCCCGCCCAGAACATCAATTTCAGCGATCACTACCTTGAAGTGGGCTTTGATCTTTCAGAAGTATTTTTCATTACCACCGCCAACAACGAATACAACATTCCCTTTGCCTTGCAGGACCGTATGGAAGTGGTGCGTTTGCCGGGGTATACCCAGGAAGAAAAGGCGCAGATTGCCAAGTTGTTTCTTATCCCTCGCCAGATACGCGAGTGCGGCCTGAAACCATCGCAGGCGCAATTTTCCGAGGATGCGCTGGCAACGCTGATTCAGCGTTATACCCGTGAGGCGGGCGTTCGCGAACTGGAGCGCATGATCGCAAGCGTATGCCGGAAGACTGCGCGTAAGATAGTGGACAAGGAGGGCGCGGGCGCGGGGAAATTGGACGCCAAAACCGTTATGCAATTGCTTGGTCCGCCCGCTTACGGCGAAACACGCCCCGAAGTCGAGGCGGAAACGGGGGTTGCCGTCGGCATGGCATGGACACAGGCCGGCGGCGAGATATTGCGCGTTGAATCCAGCGTCATGAACGGGAAGGGCACCCTTCTGTTAACGGGACAGTTGGGCGACGTAATGAAGGAGTCCGCCAATGCGGCCTATACCTATATTCGCGCAAATGCCGCAAGATTGGGCGTTGCGGGGGCGTTTTACAAAACCCAGGATATTCATGTGCATGTGCCCGAAGGGGCCATTCCGAAAGACGGCCCGTCGGCGGGTTTGGCCATGATTGCGTCCATTCTGTCCACTCTGACCGACCGGGCGCCGGCGCCGGCGCTCGCCATGACCGGCGAGATAACATTGCGGGGGAAAGTGCTTGCCGTGGGCGGCGTAAAGGAGAAAGTGATTGCGGCGCGTCGCGCGGGCATCAAGCGCATAATCCTGCCCCGTGACAACGAAAAGGACTTTCCCGATTTGCCCGATGAAATCAAGGACAACATCGGGTTTGTGCTGGTGGATACTGTGGATGAAGCGTTGGCAATCATATTTCCCCAGGCGCCACGGAAGCGACGGACGACCCGGAAAGGATAAAGCCCATGCGCTCCGTGCAGGCTTCTTTTGTTTGCAGCGCCTTGGAGCCGGAAGATTTTCCGCGGGACGGGCGTCCTGAGTTTGCGTTCGTGGGGCGTTCCAACGTGGGCAAGTCGAGCCTGCTCAACGCGCTGTTGCGGCGAAAGGAACTCGCCCGCACCAGCGGCAAGCCCGGCAAGACGCAGACCATCAATTTCTTTTCCGTGGATAACGGGTGCTATTTCGTTGATTTGCCGGGCTACGGTTATGCGCGCGTTTCCAGGGCCGTTAAGGAGGAATGGGGGCGCCGCATGTTGCACTACCTGCGCAACCGTGACGCGCTGCGCATGGTGGCGCTGCTTGTGGATGCGCGTCATGAACCGGCGGACAGTGATCTGCATATCCTTGAGATTCTTGGGCAAAGCGAAAAGCCGACGCTTATTGTCGCCACCAAATTCGACAAGGTGAAACGCAGTCTGCGCGGGAAACATCTGCGCGTTATTCGCGAGGGACTCGGCCTTGATGAAGACGCGCTCGTGATCCCTTTTTCCAGCGTTACGTCGGATGGCGTCCGCGAAGTATGGCGTGTGATAC
>DSBB01000041.1 GCA_011046175.1 Candidatus Hydrogenedentota bacterium
CATTATAAAGTCAAGTCATATTTCACCTTTTTTGGGCTTGCGCGAAAATATTTTTCCCCCCAGAACCCCTACCCCCTAAAACGAACCTCCGGAGCGCGAAAAATCATGACTCGTTATTGCTGCAAGGATGCTCGGTTTTTCTTGGAGATGGCATGTGGCTCCTGTTATAGTAATGGATGGCGGCAATGTAGTAAACGCCTCCTCTTTGTTTTTTCGTTTGTAAAATTGGTTTTCCCACAGTAGATTTTGGAGTGTGCATCATGATGAATAGAAGAAGTTTCTTGAAGGGTGTTGCCGTGTCTGCGCCTTTGATCCTTTCACCTCGTGTGCTGGGTATGGACGGACCGGGCGCGAACGAGATGGTGAATGTCGGCCTTATCGGTCTGGGCGGGCGTTGTCGCGATATTGTCGCAACATGTCTGCATATCCCGACAATTCGCATTGCGGCCGTGTGCGATTGTTTTAAGCCCCGGGTGGACTCGCTTATAAAGGCGCTGGCGGAAAATAATGTGGCCGCCAATGGCTACACCGATTTCCGCGAGATGATTGAAAAAGAAAATCTCGATGGCGTCATGGTGGAAACAACCACCCACGCGCGCGCATGGGTAACGTGTCATGCCATGGCGATGGGCATGGACGCCTACATTGAAAAACCCATGTGTCTGACCATTGCGGAAGGGCGGGAAATGGTAAAGATTGCCCGAAAGTATAAACGGGTTACCCAGGTGGGCACGCAACAACGTTCCATGCCGTTGAACAACTGGGCAAGCGACTTGGTGAAGAACGGGGCGCTGGGCAAGGTGACGCAGGTGTTGGCGCCGAATTTCTTGGGACCCCTTCACTGGACGGATAAGCCGGGGCAGGAATTGCCCAAAGGCGGCGACGACAATTGGTGGGATACATGGACAAATCAGGCGGTGTTCCGTCCTTATCATACTGATCTGCATCGCGGGTGGGCGCACTGGTGGGACTACGACGGCGGCGGCCCCTGTTATGGAGTAACCGGTTGGGGAACGCACAGCTACGACCAGATACAGCGCGGCCTCGGCACGGACGAAACGGGACCTGTGGAAGTGACGCTTGAGGAACCTGTCGCCGACAGACCCGCCGGTAATTTCGTTGAACGTGAAATATCAGACGATGAGACCGGCGCCGGTTACTATCACATGGTCAAAAATTCCTCGGGGCCGCGGGCCAAAACCCGCATGAAATTCGCAAATGGCACGGAATTGCTGCTCCATCTGGATGCCGATTGCAGTCCCGGACTTGGCTGCATCTTTGTGGGCGAGAAGGGGCGCATCGAGATAAATCGGGACAAGATTTCCGCGAATCCGAGGGAATTGATTGAATTGCCGGACCGCCCGCCCGCGTTGTCGGTGCCTGAAACGCAGCCGCACATAGAAAATTGGCTGGAATGTATCAAAACCCGCGGCACATGCACGGCGGATATTGAATACGGACAACGGAGCAGTTCGTTATGTTACCTCGTCAATATCGTTCGTGATGTCGGGCGTGTGGGCGACACCCTCCATTGGGACCCCGCGTCGGAAAGGTTCTCCAATTGTGATGAAGGCAACAATCTGGTTTCCCGGCCTCGTCGTGACGGTTGGGAACTGCCGGCATAACGCAGGGAAACATCCATGAACAAAACCATTCTTTTTGTTGTGTGCGCGTTGGCGGGTTTTGCCGCCGCTGATAACATCTGCGAAGACGGGTTTGCGTCCATGTTTAACGGCGTGGACCTGACCGGTTGGGATGGCGTTCCAGGCGCGTGGCGTGTGGAGGACGGCGTTATCATCGGAGAGTGCGGGGAAGGCGATGACTGCAAAACCCACTACCTCTACTGGACGGAGAAGGAACCTGACGATTTTGTTTTGCGCCTGAAGTTTAAACTTTCCGGAAACAATTCAGGAATACAATTCAGGAGTGAGAAACGGCCGAACTTCGATACGTGGGGGTATCAGGCGGATTTTGCGGAGGATACGCAGTGGACGGGCTGTTTGTATCAGCACGATCGCGGCGCCGTGGTCAAGCGCGGTTTCAAGGCAACCATCGCTGAAGACGGCACGCGCAACGACACCCCATTTGCCGATCCTGAATCGCTGTTGGCCGGTTACAGGGAAAATGACTGGAACGAATATGAGATTGAATGCAAAGGCAGTCTTATTGCGTTGCGCATCAACGGCGAACTTATGTGCGAGGTGGATGATCGCGACGCCAATTTTTCACGGGACTCGGGCATTATTGCCCTGCAATTGCATGCGGGCCCGCCCATGAAAGTCGCGTTCAAAGACCTGCGCATTAAAATCGTGTCAGAGGAGTGAACACGGGGAGAGAAGCCATGATGAACGCGCCGCTTCCGGGGACATGGTGGGTGCGGGACGGCGTGTTTTTGGCGGGCGGCTTTCCCGGGGATGCGGATGTTCCGACCGCCATCGCGAAATTGCGCTGTCTGCTCAACGCGGGCGTGCGTTGTTTTATCTCGTTGCAGCAACCGGGGGAGATGGACTGGTATGCGCCTGCGACCCCCTATGTTAAAATCGTCAAGACGCTGGCGGAGGAAATGGGCGTTAACGTCGTTTGCCACAACTTTCCGATTGTGGACATGGACGTGCCGGATGAGCCGCTGATGCGCGACATTTTGGATGCCATCAAGGCGGCCGTTCAAGAGGAACAGTGCGTATATGTTCACTGTTGGGGCGGACATGGACGCACGGGCACGGTGGTGGGATGCTGGCTGCGCGAGCATGGGTTTTCGGGCGAGGAAGCCCTGCGACGCATCAGACGCCTGCGGCGGCACGACCCGCACCTGATGGAATGGGATTCGCCTCAGACGAAAGCGCAACGCGACATGATTCTGACATGGAATGCAAGCGATAAATCTGTTGAACAATAGCCTTTATGTCCACGGCCAGTACAAGGGAAACCAGAACGCAACCACCCATGCAAACATGATTGCAGACGCGAACGCGCCGGCGCGCCAGTCTGATGCGGCGCGGGTGGCCGTCGCGTGGACAAGGGCGAGCATGACCAGCACAAAGGCGTAAATGCCGAGCATCATGCTCAGAAAGGCAAGCCCAAAATACAACAGACGCAATACCGCCGCAAGGAGAAGCAGCGGCGTGGCGCGGGTAAGCGCGGCCACAGCGAAACGGGAACGGGCGCTTTTCAGCGGCAGCCGTTCCAGCGCCCAAACATCAGGAACAACAAACAGGGCGGCGATTGGCGTCAGGACAAGCCAGGTTACCAGACGGCCCGCGTGACTGAAGGCAATGGTGAATATATGGGCGTCCAAGAGCAGGGAAAGGAGCAACACCGTTGTGGCGCTGAAAAGCAAACCCTGCAGAAGCGCCAACGGAAGACTGCCGGAGCGTGGGGGAGAGGCGGCGCCGCGTACGCCGAAAATTAGCCCCCAAACACGGTAGGGATTGACGCTCCAGCGCCGTCTCGAGACGCCGGGCGCAGCGGTTGCGCCATCTCCTTTCGGGATTAGCTTTACCACGGCGTAGGCCGACAGCAATCCGCCAGTTGTGCCGATGACCACGCCGGACAACGACAACGCCCACAGCCACCACGGAAATATGACGGGCGTGTCAATACCCAGAGCGCCGTTTACCCATCTGATAATACGCAGGATCAACAACGGGTCGCCGGTTTCAGCGGCATGGTTACTGAACGGACTGCTGATAACGTCGGCTTTGTCGCCCAGGCGCGTTCTGGCCTGTTCAATCGTGAACAGTTCCTCAAAAACGCCCGCGGCAACCGCCGTCCTGCATTCCGGAACGCGGCGCGGCAGCGCGCCCAGCGAAACAAACGCGTCAACAACCGGCTCTTCATGAAAAGCCTCGGCGCCCGCAAATCCGCCCATCGAATGGCCCAGATACGCAACGGGCAGCCCCGGATATTCCCGGCGCGCCCACGACGCCCAAGCGTGTATTTGCGCAGGATTAGACGACCAGTCAAAACGTTCCCGGGAACGGCCGTGCCCCCAAAAGTCAAACGCAACCGCCGCATAACCGTTTCGCGCAAATGATTTCGCCGTCAGCGCCATTATGCCGCGATTCGAGGTGACGCCATGACCTATCAGTATCACAGCGCGCGGCGCGACCTCAGAGTGCCACACTGTTCCCGCGCTTGAGTGACCGTCCCCAACGGTGACGGCAATATCTGACCGTGTCATACCGCATCGCGACGGAAGGAACACCGCCCCAAGCGCGATAACATAACAACTTGCCCCGATAATAAAGATGGCGCATGTCTTCATAAAGTTCCCTGAAAGTTCTTGTCCGTTCTGAAAACAGATGTGCAACCGGGTCCAACCATAAGAGTATGCCACAACATGGGCGCGACTTCCAGCTGCGTCTATCTTTCATCGTTTATGGGACGCAAAACGTCATGGCGAACTTTCCTCCATACGCCGCATACGTCCCATGCCCATAACCACGGAAAATCGCCCAAACCAAACCAAAAATAACTCTTGACTTTTGCGACAATCTATGCTATAAGTAAATGCACAGTAAAACAGGATGCTCATCTA
>DSBB01000042.1 GCA_011046175.1 Candidatus Hydrogenedentota bacterium
GAAAGTGAACACCCCTTCCGCGAGCACATTGGGCGGGTCCGCGACATTTCGCGCATACACTGTTGAGCCATAGGAAACGACAATAAATCCATCGTCCGCTGTGATGTTGCAAGCGTAACTTACGAGCACGTAGGCGCGATCCCCCACAAGATAAAGGTCGCGTGGATAACCGAAGGTGGGCGTTTGCGACAGCAGTTGTTCCGTTTCAAGGTCTACTATGGTTAGTCCGCGATATTGATTGAGAACGTAAAGCAAACCGTCGTGTTGTCGAATGACGTCCGGCTCCACCAGTTCACGCTCGGTGTCGCCGTCCTCATTTTCCGTTGTCGGCTCGTCAACAAAATCCATATCATTTCTGTAAGAAGAATACGTGTCGGCGCTGGTAAACAATTCGGTTGACGTCTCCCCTTCCCGCTCGCCTTCAGTCATTGGTTCGCCTTCGGTCTCTCCTTCGACTGATTCGCCTTCATTTGCGGGTTCGCCCTCCACAGGCGATTCGCCTTCAATCGAAGGCTCCCCTTCCCGTTCGAGATCATCAGGATTGTTTGGTTTGAACCAGGGACATCCGGCAAACAATAGAACACATATCAGCGCCGCAGTCAGCACACACAACCGCATATTCATGGGACAACCCTCGTACTCATTTGTTTTTCTGAATTTTTTCATACAAAACCAACTTTACTATAGTATACCATTATCCCTGCGGTATGCGACGCGGAATTAACGGAATTGAAACCCGTAAATATCCGCGTCCTTTAGAGTAAATTTCAGGCGGACCGACTTTCCGGCATACGCGCCCACATCCGTCTGTCCATTCCAGGAAACAATACGTTCAATCATGTTCCCTATTATTTCATCCGAATCCTCATCAGAAAATCCCGTAATAGGCTTTGCTGATTCATCCAGCAACGCTACGCGAACGGAGCCTGCGGCGGAGGTGCTGAAATTGATATAGAGTGCGTTTCCTTGGAATAGCAACGGCGTTGTAATAAGCGTACCCCCGTCATATCCGGCGCGAACAGAGGCGAATCCATCCTGGCGCAGCGTGTATCGGTCGAGGTGTGCCGTTGGTTGTCCGTAATTATGCTGTATGTAGAATGACATCTCCGTATCACTCGTAGGCACAATCCCCCACGCCGGGTAATTGGTGCGGGATGTCCAATTTTCAAGGCCGATGCCGGGTCTGACGAATCCCTCCATGAATGTGCGGTCATATTTTGCGCCGCCCCGGCTTGTCATAAGAACATTGTCTGAGCAATCATTGAAATAACCCGCCTCGACTCCGAGGGCCGCCGCCTGTTCCTCCGAGACAATACGTCTTCCGGGCATGAATCGGGCGGCCAACGCCACATAAATATGGGGCGCGCGAAAATAGGGCGCGGTCTGGTTTGTGTAAATATGTTCCGGCGGCGCGCCACCGGCATCCATGACTTCCGGTTCGCTCCAGTTCTTCAGGTCCACCGAGGCGCTTCGGCTCACCCACCGGTAGCCCTCGTAGCCGCCCCCGCTCCATGTGCGAAAATAACACACGTAACAATTTTCCAAATCCGACCAAAACGCCACGTTCTGAGAATCGAACGCGCCATCCACGATAACGCTTTTATGAAGGATGCGCCAGTCCAAGCCATCTTCCGAGGCAAAAATGGAAAGTCCCGTCTTTTTTGTGCCGGCAACCGCCAGATATTGCTCGGAAGACGGCGCGCCGGGACGGGTATTCAGGAAGGGCGCAAAATTATGCGAGTACGGCGCATGTTCCGCCAGTATAATGTTGTTTTCCGGCGCATTGTCCACTGAAAACAAATCAAGCGCCGGTTTTGTCCAGTGAATACCATCCTCACTTTCGGCATAGCACGTTACTTCCCTGTTGGAGCCGTCCTTTTTTGCCTCAGGCAATCCACGGTAGTACATGCGATACAAATCGCCATCCTTGAAGATGGTTACGTAGCCGCAATACCGTCCTTCCCAAGGCGCGTCAAAAGTCAAAACCGTTTCTTTGCGCACCGGCGCGCCGGGGACGAGGGACGCATTTTCCAATACGTCCAGCAAACAGCGGTCCACAAACAATTCCCTTCGAGAACCGATATCCACCGGGTCTGCGGCAAATCCGGCATACGCGAGGCCTTCCAATACAAGAGCAATCACCCAAACATAGCGGAATCTTCTCATCTTTCCTCCTTCTTGAACAAGAGTTAAACCTACAAAACACAAGGCGGGAACGGCTTGTTGGCCTGTTCCCGCCGGAAATAACGCAATCAGGGATGAATCTGAACCCGCTTAACACATCTCCCAAATGGAGGCCTGTCCCATGCCGCCGCCTACGCACAGGGTGGCGAGTCCAAGGCTGTTGCCCCTGCGTTTCATTTCATAGAGCAGAGAAATGATAATGCGCGCGCCTGTGCAACCGACGGGATGCCCGAGGCCAATGCCCGATCCATTGACGTTGGTAATTTCGCGGTTCAACCCAAGCCCCTTTTCACATGAGAGATATTGGGCTGCAAACGCCTCATTCAGCTCGACCAACTCCATATCCTCGATTTTGAATCCCGTGCGGTCAAGAGCCTGAAGCGTTGCGGGTACCGGGCCGTAGCCCATGAGTTCCGGTTCCACGCCCGCCATTCCGTAGCCGCGCAATCGGGCGATTGGGGGGATACCCAGTTCCTTGGCTTTATCTTCCGCCATGAGCACCAGCGCAGCCGCGGCGTCATTAATACCGGAGGCGTTGCCCGCCGTCACCGTGCCGCCCTCCTTGAAGGAGGGCTTGAGTTTTCTTAGTTTTTCAATGGTTGTACCGGGGCGGAAATGCTCATCCTTGTCAAAAATGACAGGATCGCCCTTGCGCTGTTTTATCTCGACGGGCATAATTTCATCCTTGAATCGGCCCTCGACCGTTGCGGCTTCAGCATTCTGGTGCGACCGTGCGGCGATTTCGTCCTGTTCTTCCCGGGAGATATTGTATTTTTCCGCGAGGTTTTCTGCGGTAAGCCCCATAATCAAGCCACACCACGGGTCTGTTAATCCCGCCCATATACCGTCCATCATAACGCCATGCTGCATGCGTTTCCCCCAACGGGCTTCGTTCAGCACGTAAGGCACGCGGCTCATCACTTCAACGCCGCCGGCAACGGCGGTGTCCATATCGCCGAGCATTATCTGTTGCGCCGCATAAATGACGCACTGCATGCCTGACGCGCAATTGCGGTGAATCGTCACACCCGGCACCTCGATGGGCAATCCCGCATGAAGCGCTGCGAGACGTCCCGAAGGCCCTTCATCCAACCGTTGCATACATTGTCCTACAATAACATCGCCCACCATTTCCGGCGCGACTTTTGCGCGATCAAGCGCCTCTTTGACAACCAGCCCCATTAGTTGAGGCGCCGGATAATCCTTTAACGTTCCCCCAAATGTGCCGATGGCCGTTCTGACAGCCGATACTACAACAACGTTTCTCATGGTGATCTCCCTTTCCTGTATGAGTTCCCGACGCTTCCGAAATGGCGCGTCACAAATCTTATAGCGTACATAGTAGCATTTTGCCGTATTTAAGACAAAACTTTGCGGCTCTCAGGCATGAGTCTCCCGTTTGCTCCATTGCTTGTCGCGATAAATACACAACTCCCTTTCGATGCCATCGGGGGTAATACGCATATTGAGCAAATGATAATGACGATTTGTTTTTTCGAGACGGCGACTAAGCGGCGCGCCGCCGCCGCCGGTGAGGGTGTAACGGACTCCGTCAATAATTTCAGACGCATACCCGTGAATGTGCGCCATGAAAACCTCCGTCACCTTGTGTTCGCACAGGATATCATGGAACCGCCCGGCGTTTTTTTTGAAGCCGCGTCGGTGTGAATCCATCACGAACGCCGCCTCGAAAAAAGCGGGGGGAATATGCAGGAAAACAAAGGAGAACCTTGCTGGTTTTGTCAGCTCTGTTTCAAGGAAGCCAAGTTCTTCGTCTCCTATGCCGCGTTTCCCGCTGTTATTAAAGCCGATAAAGTTACACTGCCCATGCGCAAAAGAAAAGCGGTCGCCGCCATAGAGGGTATTGTAAGCGGAAAAGGTATACAAAGGTCCCCGCTCATGATTGCCCGGCACACAAAACACGGGAAAGTCTATGTCCTCTTCTTCGAGCACCCTGACATGGTTGTTCAGCAACTCGCTTGCTGTGCCGCTGCGCACAATATCGCCCGTGTGAAAAAGCATGTCCGGCGATTCCTCTTTTGCGCGGCGATAGAGTTGGCGTGAAACGGCAACATTGTTACGTGTGTCGCCCAACACAACAAAATTCCATGTTTCTTCGGCTGATTCGCGTTTGGGCAATCTCTCAATTTGCGCTTCCCATGCATAACGGGGTTGCAAAGAACGCAACACGTCAAAATCCTTGCCGGAAATAAAGAGTTTCCAGAGTTGCCGCGTCCCGAGCAGGATGAAGAACGCCGCAACACATCCCAAGGCATAGTCAAACCCGTATGTAAGGCCTACCCAGCCCAGCGCCAGAATGCAGGCCAGATAAAACAAACGCTTCTTTTTTAA
>DSBB01000445.1 GCA_011046175.1 Candidatus Hydrogenedentota bacterium
ACGCAACAGTATATTAACATTGACTATGTCATCATTCAACGATTTCTAATATGATAACACAGACGGAACGTATCAAGCCAAACTGTTTTATGCCACTTATTTGCCATGCGTAACCTTCAAGCGGTTTCATTTACAGTATTTCGTATCTGTTTAACAAATCGCCAAAGCGGGTGTCATCACACGCCCCGGCTCGTTTCCAAGTTGTACTTTGGGAACGCAATTGTACGTGAAATTGTATTTCGCGAGTCCCGACGCGTCGCGACCAAACGCGGAATGACCGGCGAAGATAGGCCAAAATGCAATTTCGGAACGAACCCTGATAGACAGTTACAGTATTTCAAAAAATGTCAGCCTGGCGCCTGACATTAATTGGCATCTGAATTACGCGTACAGGTATGATGAATCATGCAAGTTTACAAGAAACTTCTGAATAGAACGATGCCCATGGTAACAATCGCGCTGCTGATGACCATGTCGTTGCTGTTGCGGCTTCACGGGCTTCATGCGGAAAGCGTGTGGTGGGACGAGTATGCCAGCCTGGCGTTTTTGAACGCGCCGTCACTGGCCGCCTTTCTGGAGCAGAATCGAACGCTTGATCCCGCCACATTGCCGTTGTATTTTGTGTTGGAATATTGCTGGGCCCACTGGGTGTCCGGGACGGTATACGGCCTGCGGCTGCTGGGCGTCGGCATCGGCGTGGCCGCGGTTCCACTGGTCTACGCGCTGGGCGCTCGGCTGTACGGGCGGCGCGCAGGCTATGTTGCGGCGCTCCTGCTGACCTTGTCGCCCATCCACATCCACCATTCGCAAAGCATCCGCATGTACGGACTGCTGGCGCTGTTGGGCGTCGCGTCGTTCTGGTCGCTGCTGCGCTTGTTGCAACGGGGCAAACGTTCGGGCTGGTGGCTGCACGGCGGCGCGGCATTGCTGCTATATTGGACGCATCCCTTCGCGTTGCTGGCGGGCGTGGCGCAGGGATGCTGGCTTCTGCTTCACAGACGCCTGTACCGCCGGGCGCTGCCGGGCTGGTTCCTCATGCATGCCATGCTGTCCCTGCCTGTTGTCGGGTATGTGCTCTCAATACGGTTCTGGCCGCAGGACACCACCTCGGCGTGGCTGCGCGCGCCCGGCGTGGGAACGTTGCTTGCCGACCTGTTTTTTGATGACATCATCGCCTTTCACTGGCAATTGCGTCTGGGCGACATCAGCGTGAAAATGGGCGCGTTGCGCGCGCTGGGCGACGCCGCCTTTGCGCTTGTCATACTGGGCTGCCTTGTCGGCTGGACAGTAACGCTGCTGCGCCGCCGCGATCCCGCTCTCAAGACAAACCTGTCCTTGCTGTTCTGCTGGCTTATTACGCCGCCTCTGGCTTTGTTCATCATTTCGCATTTATGGCGCCCCTGCATGTTTCCGCGTTATACCGCCCATTGCGCTGTGGCGATGTATCTCCTGCTGGGCGGCATGGCGCAGCAGATGCGCCATCGCGAGTGGCGGCTTTGCGCCTACGGCATGCTGGGCGGACTGATGCTGTTCCAGTGGCTGGCAACCCAGCCCGGGCCGCAACGCACAAATTGGCAGGCCGCGGCCCGATTCATTCATGCCCGCGCGAAAGCCTCCGACGTTGTGCTTGTTGACAATCCGCTCTGGCGCGACGTATTTGCCTATAATGTGGAAAATGTCGCGCGCGTCGGGATTGAAGCGCCCATGGCCGCCGCCGCCGACACAACGCTGCTCGCCGCGCAAAGCGCCTTGTTTCTGGGCAAAGCCGGGGGCCTCGAAGAAAACGCAAGTCATATTTCCGAAACGGAGGATGTTGTCTGGGCGGTTGTTGCGACGGACTATTTTGAAACTTCACCACCCCGCGATTTTGAACTGGAACTGATGGAACGGCGTCTAGAATTCGATGGACACCGGTTCCCGGCGATTCGCAACGTTTATGTGTATCGCATCCGGGCGGGGGACAATGCGCAACCGCCCAAAAGGCTCGTTGAAGCGTACAACAGAGGCTGTGAACCGCCCGAAACCCTTTTCTCCGGATACATGGAACACCATGCCATGCAGGCTTTTGCCGAGCTGGCCGAGGCATTGGCGCGACAGGGACGAAAAAAGGCGTCTCTGGACATCCTGAACGAATTGTTTCAGGAAAGCCCCTTCGCGGAGAACGTATACGGCAACCTGGCCCGCGCAATCGCGGAAGATGCGGACACAGGAAAAATCAGCGCGTCCATACGCGCGCTTTGGGATGGATATGGTTATCGCGAAAACCAGCGCTTTGAAAGAGCGTCCCGGGCATTCGCACAGGCCTTGAAACTTAATCCGAACAATGGTATTGCCGCGTTGGAACTGGGTATGGAACTTGCGGCGCTGAAACAGTATCCCGCCGCGGCGGACGCCTTTGAACGGGCCGCGGCGCTTGACGCGGAAAATGCGGAACTGGTGGATAATCTGGTTGCCGCAATCCGGACGGGACGGAATGTTGCGCGCGCCTATGAGGCAATGCTGTCCTGCCGCGATGCGTTGATTGCCTTCAGCCGGGGCGAGACGAACGAAGCGGAAAGGCTTTTTCAACATGCCCTATCCAACGACCCGCAACTGCCCCGCGCGCAGGTCATGCTGGGCTTCATATATTTTCTGCGGGAAAATTACGCGCAATCCTTCGTGTTGTTCTCCGAATATCTCGCCCACGGCAGGTATCATTCTCCTATTGCGTACACGCATCTTGCTTTGATGCATATTCTCCGGGACGAGCCTGATCAGGCGCTTGCGCTCGCGCAAAAGGCTATGGAACTTGACGAGGCATTCAAACAACGAATGGAACCGCTTATCAACGCCCTGCTTGTCGAGAAAGACTATGCCCGCGTCATAAAGGAAATGGAGCGCCTTGAAGACAGCGGAATACGTATCCCGCCGCGCTTCAAGGAATACGTGCATAAAATGAACAAGTCGCCCGAACAGCCAACCGTCCCCGTCCCGGAATAATCACAAAACGCAAGCGCCGTCGCCGGGCGCGCCCCACGGCGCGCAAACCCATAATTCCACTTTTTGCGGTTCATACATTGGTGCCATGAAACATATTCCCCGCCTTCAGAGTCTATCCTCTGTGCAGGTTGTGAACATTCGCCTGAAGCGCAACTTTTGGAGAAAAAAGATGCCTATTCAAAAGAGAGGATTCACGCTTATTGAATTATTGGTGGTGATTGCCATTATCGGCATACTGGCCGCCATATTATTGCCCGCGTTGGCGAGGGCGCGCGAAGCGGCGCGGCGCGCATCGTGCCAAAACAACCTGAAACAGTTCGGATTGATGATGAAGATGTATTCCTCGGAATCGCCGGGAGAAAAGTATCCGCCGAAATCCATACGCATCATCAATATGTTGTTCTCAATGAAATCCATGTACCCGGAATATCTGAACGACCTTAGCGTAATCTTTTGTCCGTCCTCCCCCGAGGATCACTCCACGCTGCTGCAGCCCGGCGGCGATTGGGTTGACGAAGACGGCAGGGTGGCGCTTGACCGTCTTGATGGCGACCCGCGCAACGGCCTTTATGATCCCGGGATGGGCATTCGCCCCGCTGATCGCAGTTATGCATACATAGGCTGGGCGGTTCCCGATAATGCATGGCTGATACCGGTGGTATGGGGGCAGGGCTTTTTTCTGGGCAAATATTTCAATCTTGTGGTGCAACCCTGGCTGACGGGCAACTACGATACGGTTGAACAGCGCAACGACCAGGATTTCTCATTTACGCACCTGGGCAACGCCGTTATTGAACCGAACACGGAACTGACCCTTTACCGGCTGCGCGAGGGCGTGGAACGCTTCATGATTACCGACATCAACAATCCCGGCGCCGCAAACATGGCGCAATCAGAACTGCCGATTATGTGGGACAAGATAGGCACACAGGTCGAGATGTTCAATCACATCCCCGGCGGCGCAAACGTCTTGTATATGGACGGACATGTGACGTTTAACCGGTGGATTCCGAATCCGGACGCTCCCGACGACGCCGGCGGCACGGAACAGGAAACTTTTCCTGTTTCCCTGGCGTGGGGCATTCTGGCCGAACTCGCTTTAAGCGAACAGGAGTCACTGTAATACAGCCGTCATACAAACGGGGCGCGCTGCGGGGGGGGCGAAAACGTATGGGAGGGCGCTTTTTTCCGCCAATGCCGGTGTGTCATACTTTTACTGTAATCCCATCGTGGGAGGATTGTCGTTTTGGATTACAATTATCAGGAAACTACGCCATGAAATATCGCTGTGAATCCTTACTCCTTTGTATGGCGCTGTCTACACTGCTGTGTGCCGGTTGCGCCACATTTCGGGCGGGAGCGCCAGAGGGCGTGGTGGACGTTATAGCGCATCGCGGGGCGAGCCACAACGCCCCGGAGAATACGTTGACGGCCTTCCGTCTGGCTCATGAAATGGGCGCGGACTGGTTCGAACTGGATTGTCACCTTACCCGTGACCACGGCGTGATAGTCATTCACGACAATACGCTGGAACGCACGGCGGGCAT
>DSBB01000072.1 GCA_011046175.1 Candidatus Hydrogenedentota bacterium
ATACTGCGCGTCATACGCTTCTTCAGTTGGCGCTTCCTCTTTTTCTTCGGCGGGCTCGTCTGCTTTCTCAGCGGCGTCAGCGCCCTCGCGACGACTGCGCCGCTCGGCTTCTTCTTCCGCCCGAATCTTTTCGGCGCGCATCTTTCCCTCAATCACGGCATCGGCAATGATCCGGCAATAAAGGTTTACCGCTCTGACGGCGTCGTCATTGCCCGGAACCGGCAAGTCCACCTCGTCCGGATCGCTGTTGGTGTCCACCACGCCGATACAGGGAATCTTGAGCCTGCGCGCTTCACGCACGGCGATGGCTTCCCGCTTCGTGTCAATGATGAAAATCGCGTTCGGTATGCCGGGCATCTGCTGAATACCAAGAAGATTCTTTTCAAGCTTCATTCGCTGTTTGCGCATCATGGCGGCTTCTTTTTTGCTGAAGCGCTCGATGGTTCCGTCTTTTTCCATACCCTGTAAACGGAACAATTCACTGATGCTCTGGCGCACGGTTTGGTAATTGGTAAGCGTGCCGCCCAGCCAGCGCGTTGTGACGTAATACATGCCGCAACGATTTGCCTCGCGCTCCACGGCTTCCTGCGCCTGGCGTTTTGTGCCGACAAACAGGACATGACCGCCTTCGGTGACGATATCACGCACCAGCGCATACGAACGATAGAGCTGGCGGAGCGTGTGTTGCAGGTCAATAATATAGATGCCGTTGCGTTGACCGTAAATGTACTTGGCCATCTTGGGGTTCCAGCGGCGGGTCTGATGGCCGAAATGAATGCCCGCTTCCAACAATTCGCGCATTGTGACCAATGCCATGGACAAAATCCTCCTGGTTCGGGTTATACCTTGGGGCGTCCCGGCATCCGGCGCACACCGCCGGACACCCGAATTCGGTTCCGTGGATTACTGCGGAATGACGCCCCTGTGAAATTAGATGACGTACTATAGCATTTTTCAGAGACCGGGCGCAATCTTTTCTTCAAGTTCAGCTTCGACGGGTACCGCGCTGAATGTCTCCACATGGCCGTTTTTCTCAACAATGCGCCCGTTTTCCATCACAATCTTGACAACCCCCAAAAACTTCGGCAATGCCGGGTCAACGGGATGCCCGCCAGGCGTGCCTCCGGCGCGCGCAAAGAGCACGCCGCCAATTTTTTCGGCCTGTTCCAGCAGTCCGTGCGTATGCCCGCCGATAATGACATCCAAGAAATCGCATTCCGCAGCCAACCGCCGGTCTGCGCTGTTGCCGATATGCGTCAATGCCGTAAAGACATCATGGCTGTCCGTCAAGAAACGGTATCTTTTCGCCGTCTCAACAGGTTCCACACTGCTCACCCCTTCCTTGCTAAAATTGGACAACCCCAGAACAGCGACACTGTATCGCTCCTCCGTTGCGAGGACGATATAGGATTTCAACGGCGGAAGATTGCCCGTGCTAATTTCAATGTTTGCGCCCAAGAACGGGAACTGCGCCTTTTCCATGGCGCGCCGCGTCAGATCGCCGATATAATCAAGTTCGTGATTGCCCACCGTCATCGCATCATAGCCGATGTCATTCATGGTTTCAATCATAAATGACGCGGACGCATAATAACCGTTTTCCCCGGGGCAAGGCCAACGGTCGGGATGGCGAATGAGAATATCACCCGCATTCAACAAGAATACATTGGGACATCGGTCACGATATTCTTCGATGCTGGCGCGAAACGCTTCAAGATGGTTGAAATTGAAATGCAAATCGTTGTCATGCAACAGCACTATTTCCGTGCGCACCGGATAGCTCAGGCGGAGCGACTCATTCCGCTCTGTTACCGCTATTTTGATGCGTCCTGCGCCCTGGTCGCCGCGCAACAGCAACAGCGCATCGCCGGGGCCGTCCACTTCCATCTCGAAATGACCGGCGATGTCCGTGGTATCCTGAAAACCCAGGAACTCCGCCGAAAAATCAGGGACATCATAGTCGTACACGCTTACAGTGACACCGGCGACAGCAACCCCCTCACTGTCCTGAACAATGCCGCCAATACGCAGCGCCGCAGCGCCGCCCGCGGCAAATAAAAGTTCAAGCGCCGACAGGAAAAGCAACAAGCGGCTTATTTGCCGGGGATGTGCGCCTCTAAGCATTTATGCTTTCCCGCCGCTTGGATCATCCGCGACAATATCATGGTCCGCAAGCCACTCCAACGCTTCAGCCCGCATCCTCGCGTCATGATGTTTGAACCACGCTTCTTTAAGTTCCGGCAACTCGCGCAGAGCATTTTTGAAATTGCTGAACGGTTTTTTCCAGGCTAGGGCGCGTTCAAGCAGTTCTTTTGCAGGACCGTCCGGTAGTTCCAAGACAAAATCTTCCATGATCCGATAGCCTGTACTCGAGTCCATTGGTTCAATGAACACGTACCGGTCGGGATTATTACGCGCCTCTTGATCTACGTTTTCCGAGTCGCTCAATCCAAAATCATCGAAGACAAGGACGACTTCTCCGGTCTCTTTATCCAGATACCGCGATATCTCGGCGTTCTGATCCTCCAATGCCGCCGCAAGTTCATCAATGTCAACCTTCATAATAAACTCCTTTGCTGAAACTGTCCGGCAGGGTTTGCCATAACGCATCAAAAGCAGTCGCCAAAAGTGTCCTTCCTCTCATGCAACGCCGCTTCTGACGCCCTATGTCATTACTGTTTGACAGATAGTATCGTACCTGCAATATGCCGCGTGCCGTTCTCCTTGTTGAAATAGTACACAACCAGATAATTGCCGTCCGCCAAGGGCGTTACCCACGGATAGCCGATATCGCCGTTGCCGCCGTCGTCGCACAACACCAGTTCTTCACTCTGCCCTATGTCGCGGCATTCGGGGTCCAGCACCCGCGCGCGAATGCCGAAAGGCTCGTGACGATACCCACACACCAGCAGTACGCGCCCATCGGACAGCGCCGTAGCGCAGTGGGGATGGCCTTGGAAACCCGCGTCCATCCACGGCTCGAAACTCTTGCCGCCGTCCGTCGAGCGGGCGATGGCGGTGTGGTCATTGAAATCAGCGGTGCGCATGAACGCCACCAAATCGCCGTTGGGCGTTTCGTACAACGCCGTTTCGTTGAAACTTGCCGTGTCGTCTCTGGCGACAACCGTCCGGTATTCCCAGCTCAGGCCGCCATCCGTTGACGCCATCAAATGTACTTCCGTGAGGCGCGGTTGCAAGCGCGACTGCGAAGCGACCGCCCAGTAAAGCGTCCCGTCACGGCCCTCGCACATGGGCCCGCGGTTGTAGGCGGGACAGGGTTCACGGAACACGGTCTGCGTGACGCTGTCCGGCACGGGCGGCGGTAGGATCGGCCCCTGCCAGGAATTGCCGCCATCGGTGGAGCGCATCAGGTAGCCGCCCATGAACACAAAGTCGCCGTGGCGCAGCGTGTCCGGCACTTTCTCCGCCACGCCGCCCCGCAACAACGCCCAACCGTAACTGCTGCACACAATGGTGCCGTCCCGCAACTGGGTCATGCAGGGGTCCTGCGAACCGCCGAAAGGATGCGCGAATATCAGTTCCGGTTCCGGTGTCCAGGTTTCGCCGTTGTCCTTGGAACGCACAAGCACCAGATAGGAATTCGGGTCGGTGTGGTTCGACCCGGACTCGCCAAGATACCGCCGCTCCGGCGCACGTCGAAACGCCAACAGCAACTCTCCGTCAGCACGCAGCACGACAGACGGAAACGCGCTGTAAAAGCGGTCGTCACTGTAGACGACAATGTCCTTCACTTTTTCAAGCCGCGCCTCTTGCGCCCTGGCGGCAAAGCAACAGAGGCATACAACACATGCAAATGAACTGATAAACAGGCGTGGTTCCATTTCAAATATCTCCATATAACGTTAATGCCCAACACAAGAAGAACGAAAAGCACAGTCAGACAAGCCTTTCTCCGGTCGTTATTATTTCCCGAATGAACGGATCAGACGAATCATAATCCGTTCGCGCAAACGCATGGGGTTCGATTCGGAGGTCTATCTCCCGCCGGTAACGCATCAAGGCCACATCGTCCTGAAATCCGTCTATCTCGTCGCGGTCGAGAAAAACAGCCAAATCAATGTCGCTGTCCGAATGAGCGGCGTTTTTCACGTATGACCCAAATAAATACGCGCGCCAGACAGGCACTTGATGCGCGCGAAGGCACTGCAGGTATTCCTGAATCTTTTGATCAACTACTTGTTTATCTGCTGCAACAGCCATGCCCGAAACTCCTTTATGGCGGAAACATAATGTTCTGTAAAGGCATGATTCGCCGTCTTATAGAATCGCTGCTTGTAATCCGGGTATCTGGCGCGAATGTTAAACGCGCTGACCTCATCAAGGAAAGAACGTTTGTCGCTGTCCAAGTCCAAAGTCCAATAAACAGTGCCCATACGTAATGACCACTCGCAAAAAGGCTCTCCATGGCGGCAAGATCGTGTTCTGATGAGTCAAGCCAATATTTTACCAAGTCATCCTTCGTCATAAACAAGCATACCTCGAAATTACGTTGAATGCAGAT